>NZ_JACVJJ010000088.1:0-46501 GCF_015711935.1 Candidatus Solincola tengchongensis | reverse complement strand
GCTTGGCATAGCGACGTTTCCGCTCCCGAAGCCGTGATACTGCCTCGTCGCTCGTGGCGTCGCAGGCCAGCTGGAAGCCCCCCAGCCCCTTGACGGCAACTATCTTTCCCGCCCGTAGGGCTCGGGCCGCCTGGACGAGGGGGTCGCCGGGAACCGCTCTCCCCCTGTCGTCCTCCAACCACACACGGGGGCCGCATGCAGGACAGGCGTTGGGTTGGGCGTGGTACCGCCGGTTCGCAGGGTCCTCGTACTCCCTCCGGCACTCCGGGCACATGGCGAACTTGGCCATGGTCGTCATCGGGCGATCGTAGGGGATACCTCCGATGATGGTGAAGCGGGGCCCACAGTTCGTGCAGTTGATGAAGGGGTAACGGTGCCTGCGGTCGAGTGGATCGAAGAGTTCCCTCCGGCAGTCCGGGCAGGTGGCGAGGTCCGGGGAGACCAGGGCCAACCTCTCCCCGGTGGAGGAACTCTCGCGGATGCGAAACTCCCCGTCGACGGAGGGGTCCTGAGCCGCCTCGGGGACCTCCAGGGCGCGCACCTCCTCGATGACCGATGCGGGAGGCGCCTTTCTGGTAATGTCTTCCAAAAAGCTCCGGAGCTCCCTTTCCCCCCCGCGGGCGAGTACGTGAACTCCTTCCGCGGTGTTCTCCACCCAGCCTGTAATCCCGTGTTCGCGCGCCAGGCGGTAGACGAAGGGCCGGAAGCCCACGCCCTGGACGATACCCCTGACCTCGATGCGTATTGCCTTGCTCTCTCTCATTGGAAAAGACTTCCACTCCACGGCTCGGGTAAGACCCGAATCGTGGCTTCTCGAAGCGAAACACCCATCGTCTTCTACTGGAGCCACATCTTTTCCTTTATCCTCGTGCCGCGGCTAATGTCGCTGCCGCTACTTGCTATCGTGATTCCACGTACCTCTGTGGATGACGGTCACTGAAGTGGGGCACCCTTTCCGCGACCCTCACCCGCTCCCCCCAACTCCTCCTCCACCAGGCGGCACACAACGGGGAGAGCCGCCTCCACCTCGGGGGAAAGGTCGCTTCCCACGCCGAGCTCCTTCACCTGCACGGCGATGACCACCATCTCCCGCGGGCACTGCCCCAGCAGTCGCGCGGCGCCCACCAGATCGTAGAGCCCGAGGTCGTGAAGGGACACGGGGAGCGGGGTCTCGGCGCGGGGCACTTGGTCGGGGGAAAAACGGAAGACCGCCCCCGGGGCCTCACCGGCGTCCACGGCGTCTATGAAGACCGCCTTCTCCTTCCCCTCCAGGTAGGGAAGGAGGTCCAGCCCCAGCACGCCACCCTCCACGAGCTCGACTTTCTGTGGTAGGCTTCCCCTCAGCCTGCGCACGGCATGGATGCCCACACCGTCATCCCGGTGAAGGACGTTGCCTATTCCTATGACCACCACTCCGGACATCGCTCAAGACCTGCTCGGACCGTTCGAATAAAGGACGGCCCCCGTAAGGGGGGCCGTCCCTCCTGTCTCCTTCTAGGCCTGTTTCCTCGCCGGTTCCGGAGCCGGCTCGGGCATAGCGGGGAGCTTGTTGAAGACCCTGGCCCCCACCTCCCCGAACCTGGGCACCGCTATGTACCGGTCGATGACCAGGGTGCCAATGTTCCACAGGAAGATGGCGATGGCCATACCCTCAGGCCGCAGGCTCCAGAAGCGCATGACGAACACCGTTGCCCCGATACCCACGGCGAAGATCAACTTGCCCCTCCGGGTCACCGGGCTGGTCACCCAGTCGGTGGCCATGAAGAAGGCCCCCAGGAACAGGCCCCCGGAGAGAAGATTGTATATGGGATGGTGCCAGGTCACCAGGGTGAGGAGGAAGAAGGTCCCGATGATCCCCGCCGGGATGCGCCAGTCGATGGTGCGCCGCCAGAGCAAGTAGGCCCCTCCGATGAGGAGGGCCAGGATGCACACCTCGCCGATGCACCCGCTCTTGAGGCCCAGGAACAGGGACCAGAAGTTCGGCTTGCCTCCCGAGGTGACCCAGGTGGCGCCCACCGGGGTGGGCCCGGAGACCACCTCCGGGAGCCACTTCCCCGACTTGAGCAGGGAGAGTGGAGTGGCCGCGGAAGCAACATCGGCCACTGGGTTCCCGGCCAGGGTCTTGTAGACCACCCTGCCCACGGCACCTTCGTTGATGCTGGTGGCGATGGGGGTGAAAAACCCGGAGGCCTTCCAATAGAAGGGTTTCACGAACTTGGTGGTGTACACCGCCAGGGGCGAGAACCAGAGCAGCACCCGGGCGAAGATTGCCGGGTTGAAGATGTTCTTGCCCAGACCGCCGAAGAGCTCCTTCCCGATGCCCACGGCCAGGAAGGCGCCGATGGCCACCACCCAGAGAGGGGTGGTCGGCGGCAGTAGGAAGGCGAAGATCACCGCGGTGACCATTGCGCTATAATCCCCGAGCGTGGGTTTGCGCCTCAGGATCTTGCGCATGACCACCTCGGAGAGGGCTGCGGTGATGCAGCTCACGGCGAGGATGTACACCACGTTGAACCCGAAGACCACGAGGGCCCAGACCGCGGCCGGCGTGAGCGCGATGAGCACGTCCTTCATGGCGCGCTTTATGGTCTCGTCCTTCTTGTGCAGGTGAGGAGAAACGGTGACCAGCATCTTGTCCGCCATCTTCATCACCCCCTATCTCCTCTTCAGAGCCGCGATCTCGGCCTTTGCCTTGCGCACGTAATCCACGTGCGGAATGTAGGCGGGACAGGTATAGGAACAGCAGCCGCACTCGAAGCAGTCCAGCGCTCCCCACATCTCCGCCCGGTCCCACTGCCCCTTCTTCACCGCCTGGACGATGAAGTTGGGGAGGAGGAACATGGGGCACACGTCCACGCATTTCCCGCAGCGCACGCACTCCTCCTCCGTGCCCACATCCACGGCCTCCGGGGTGAGGACAACGACGCCCGATGTCCCCTTGACCACTGGAGCCCTGGTGTCCGGCTGCGCCCATCCGGTCATAGGGCCGCCCATGATCACCTTACCGGGCTCGCCGGTGAAACCGCCGCAGGCCTCGATGAGGGTGGAGATGGGGGTTCCCACGCGGGCCAGGAGATTGGCCGGCTCCTTGATGCCCGGCCCGGTGACCGTGAGCACCCTCTCGTAGAGGGGCTTTCCCCAGGCCGCGGCCTCGTAGAGGGCCACGGCGGTGCCCACGTTCTGCACCAGGCAGCCCACCTCGGAAGGGAGCTTTCCCGGGGGCACTTTCCTCCCCGTCAAGGCGAAGATGAGCATCTTCTCCGCCCCCTCCGGGTATTTGACCTCCAGGAGCTCCACCTCCACCTCCGACTCCCCCTTGGCCGCGTCGCGCACCGCGTCCGCGGCGTCCATCTTGTTGGCCTCGATGCCGATGATGCCCTTCCTGGCGTTAACCGCCCGTATGAGGAGCTTCAACCCCTGCACCAGGTCGTGGGGCCTCTCCAGCATCAGGCGATGGTCGCAGGTGAGGAAAGGCTCGCACTCGCAGGCGTTGATGATCACCGTGTCTACGGGCTTTTCCTTGGGCGGGGTGAGCTTGACGTGCGTTGGGAAGGCCGCTCCTCCCATGCCCACCAGCCCCGCATCGCGGGCGATGTCCCTTATCTCCTGGTCGGAGAGGGCGGTGACGTCCCGGTCCTGCTTGGCGAACTCCGGCTGCTCGGCATCCGGGACGATGACCACGCATTTCACCTTGGCACCGGTGAAGCCGGTGATCTCCGTGATGTCCTTCACCGTCCCGGCCACCGAGGAGTGCACCGGGGCGGACACGAAGGCCTCGCTCGCACCTATCTTCTGCCCCAGCTCCACCCGGTCGCCGGCCTTTACCAGGGGCTCGTTGGGCGCCCCGATGTGCTGCTGCAGGGGGATGAACACCTCCGCTGGCACCGGCGCCTGGCGGACGGACTTGCCCGAGGCCAGCTCCTTGTTATAGGGGGGGTGGATGCCTCCCTTGAAGGTCTTGTAAGTGGCCTTTCCGGACATCACTTCACCCCCTCTCCGCTCGCAGCCCGCAGGCGGGGGAAGCGCTCCGACTTGGCCCAGCGGGCGTAGAGATAGATGACGTTCAAGAGGAGCACTACCCACAGGAAGACGGAATAGACCTTCCAGGTGCCCGCGATCCCACCCAGCCAGGCCACCAGGCCACGCAGCCAGCCGTTGGGGTCGTATACGGCAAAGCTTACCAGAAAATACCAGATGGCGAGCAGTGCCAGCAGGGCACGGAAGATCCCCAGCGGCTCGTTCCATCCCTTGGGCCGGCCCAGGGTGGAGTAGTAGAGAAAAACCCCTGCCGTCAGGGCTACCACCCATACGGAGGCCAAGCCCAGGTTCTTGGCCACGATCATCTGCCAGGGGTACCTCCACCCGGAGAGGAAGAGGTGAAAGTTGTTGAACCCGGCGTAAAGGGAGACCGCCAGCGCGCTCAGGTAGGTGGCGTACATGACCTTCGCCGGGCCGGGTACCTTGATCTTTTCTTTCATAGGTACCCCTCCTTCCTCAGACCACGCGGAATTCCTTGACGCCGTTGTGTTCGGGGTGGATTACGTGGATGGCGCAGGCCAGGCAGGGGTCGAAGGACCTCACGCACCGTACCACATTGATGGGGTTCTCCGGGTCGGGCACCGGGAGGCCTATGAGGGCGGTCTCTATGGGGCCCCGGTTTCCGTCCTTGTCCCGCGGTGCCGCGTTCCAGGTGGTGGGCACGATGCACTGGTAATTCTCGATGACCTTGTTCTTGATGTGAATCCAGTGCCCCAGGGCGCCGCGCGGCCCCTCCACCAGGCCCCGGCCGTAGGACTCGCTGGGAATGCTCCTCTTATCCCAGATCTTCTCGCCCGGCTTGAGCTCGTCCAGCCACTTGTCCATCTCATCGGCCAGGAGCTTGCACTCCAGGGCGCGCATGGCGTGCCGCGGCAGGATGCCGAACTTACCGGCCTTGACGCAGGCGTCCACCGCGGAGCCGAGGCCCAGCTTCTCCACCAGGGGCAGGAGTTTCTTCTCCTTCCTCTTCCCGGAGAGCTCCAGGCCGGCCAGCACCAGCATGCGGGCCATGGGGCCCACCTCCATGGGTTTGCCGTCATAGCGCGGAGCCTTGAGGAAGGAGTAGGCGCCCTCCTTGTGCACGTCGGGCTCCGTCTTTCCCTCCTTGGGATGCAGCCACTCGCATTCGTCCTTGTACCAGGAGTATCTCACCGATTCGGTCAGCTTGTTCTCGTCGAAGGTCCCCACGGAGGAGACATTGTTTCCGGTGATGTAACCCCGGGGCAGGAACTTCTCCTCACCCCTGGAGTCCTGGTCGAAACCGCCGTAGGCCAGGTAGTTGCCGCCGGAATCCCCTGCGGTGAGGAAAGGCGCATAGGCGGAGACGCCGGCCACGGTGAGGATGTCCTGGACGTAGACGTTGTCGATCCAGGCCCGCAGCTCGGTGAGGCGGGCACGGAAGGCGGCGATGTTGGACACCGTGGGATGCACGGTCACCCCGCCGGGCACCGTCCCCACGAAGCTGGGCATGCGGCCATAGAAGATGGTGAGCATCTCCTGCGCCTTCTTGCGCATCTCCAGAGCCTGCACGTAGTGGCTGACCAGAACGGTGGCCAGCTCCGGGTCGCTCACGTAGTCGTCGGACTCGTAACGGGGCAGGAAGGGATAGACGTCCCCCGCCTTGGCCAGGGCGGCCACCTTGTCGCGCAGGGCCGCGAGCGCGGGGTCGTTCCCGGAGTACTTGGCCACCGCGGTGACGTCCACGTAGTCCAGGGCCGCGAGGTGGTAGAAATGCAGGATGTGGGACTGGATGAAGTTGGCCCCCAGGCACAGGTTGCGGATGAGGCGCGCGTTGTCCGGGAGCTCCACGCCCAAAGCATCGTCAAGGTTATAGGAGGCCGCGGTCCCGTGCACCAGCGGGCACACGCCGCAGATGCGCTCCGTGACCTGCTGAGCATCGAAGGGGTGCTTCCCTTTGAGGAGCATCTCGATGCCCCGGAACATGGTCCCCGAGGACCAGGCGTCCTTGACCACGCCGTTCTCCACCTCCACGTCGATGCGGAGGTGCCCCTCGATGCGGGTTACCGGGTCTATGCTGATGAGCTGGGCCATCAGGACTCACCTCCCTCGGGTTCCTTCTTGCCCAGTTGCTTGTACAGGTAATGTGCTCCGATGCCCGCCGCCGTTGCCGCGGCACCGATCCAGCCCAGGGTGTCCACCATGGGAGTGAGGCCGGCGAAGTGCACCTCCGGCAGGGGCTCGTAGAGAGGCGAGAGGTCCTTATAGAAGGAAGGCTCGGCGCACCCGTGGCAGGGAGCGTTGGCCCCCACGCACCAGTTGACCCCGGAGTTCCAGCGGCGGGTGGGGCAGTCGGCGTAAGTCACCGGCCCCTTGCACCCCAACTTAAAGAGGCAGAGCTTCATGTCCGGGTTGTCGTCGTTCCAGTCCTCCAGGAACAGCCCGGCGTCGAAGGCCGCACGCCGCTCGCAGTTCTCGTGGATGAGCTTCCCGAAGAACATCTTGGGCCGGTTGTGCCTGTCCAGCTCGGGGACCCGCTTGTTGATGAGGTAGTCCAGGACCGTGCCGATGAACCAGTCGGGATGGGCGGGGCAGCCGCCGATGTTGATCACCGGCTTGTCCTTGGCGATCTCCTTGACTATCTCCTGTACCGGCTTGGTCCCGGTCACCGAGGCGTTGGCCGCGGGTATGCCGCCGAAGGAGGCGCAGTTGCCCAGAGCCACCACCGCCGCGGCGCCGGGGACCAGCTCCTCCATCCAGGCGGTCATGGGCTTGTCCTTGCGGCGCTGATAACCGTGGAATGAAGCCGTTTCCTTCTCCAGCCCGAAGGTGCAGTACTCGCCGCCCTCCGCGGTGGGCACGGGGCCCTCAACCACCAACACGTACTTCCCGGCCAGCTCCTTGGCCGTCTCCTCCAGCACGCCGAAGGCCTTGTCCCCCGCCGCGGCCATCACCGTGGGATGATAACGCACGGAGAGCTTGTCCAGCACGATCTCCGCGACCATGGGGTAATTGGTGTTCAGGAACGATATGGAGCACCCCGTGCAGTTCTGTCCCTGTATCCAGAGCACGGGCGGCTTCCCGGAGGAGAGCTCCTCCAGGGCGCGCGCGATCTCCGGGATGAGGGACTCGCTCAACCCAAGGAGAGCCGCGGTGGCGCCGGCGTACTTCAGGAACTGGCGCCTGGTCACACCCTTCTTCTCCACCAACCTTTCACCTCCTGCAGGATCACATTGGCTCGACCAAGAGGCTCTAACCTCAACCGACCCGTATATGAAAAATGCCCGGAGGGACGGGATCGACCTAGGAAAGTGGGGGTTTCCTCAAGCCGCGCGGATGGATACCGCTCCCGCCTCACTCCGGGCATGAAAAAACACGGTGGCAAACGCTTCGTGCGTCCTTCCAAAACTTTCATGCGTGTTTCTGCGAATCAGTCCTCGATCACCGCCACACGTCCGGCAATCCGTATGCCGGTTGCTTCCATGCGCAATAGACTCGGCAAGGCCTCTCAAGCTTCAAGGGCCACTTTCTTTCATCCCGATGAGTTATACGGCGACTTCCACCGTTTCCTTCGAGAATCACGATCTTCCATGCCCACGAGATCCTCCACATGCCCTGAGGATCACCCGATGATTCCTCCCAATGTTCGCCTAATTTATCCCCTTCTTGTTTTTCTTGAACATGATCATTCTCTATGACAGCAAAATTACTTTTCGAGAACGAAAAATCCTTCGTTCTTACTTGGATTTTGCCTCGACGTTGAGGCTTACCTCTGAAACCGAATCACCCGCAATTGCCCTTTGGTTGGAAATGTATAGCAAAGCATGTTTGTCTTGTCAATACCTTTCCCGCTCGAGAGCTTATCCTGGTTTCCATATCCACGGACCATATTGCGAATATTTATATATTATATTAAATTAATTAATAATCATTTTAATTTACAGCAAAGGTGGTGATGCCGATCATCTTTTAGGTTTATACGATAGAGGAGATGCTACCCAAGGAAATTCCCGCTTGTCTCGTCACGGAATCGGCTTCAGTCTGGATCGGGAGGATTCGGAGGTAGAATTGGAAAGGGTCAACAGGTTCTTTCGGTCGCGCTGGGGCATGATCCTCGTCGGACTGTCCATCGGCGTCTTGGCTTCCACCCTGCAGAAGCTGGGCAACCCCAAGAACATGGGGATATGCGTGGCCTGCTTCGAGCGGGATATAGCGGGCTCGCTGGGACTGCACAGGGCCGCGCTTGTGCAGTACATCCGGCCGGAGATAATCGGCTTCGTCTTCGGAGCCATGATCGCCGCCCTCATCTTCGGCGAATACCGTGCCAGGGCAGGCTCGGCTCCCGTCATCCGCTTCATGCTCGGCTTCTTCGCCATGGTGGGCGCCCTGGTGTTCCTGGGTTGTCCCTGGAGGGCCCTGCTCCGCCTGGCGGGGGGCGACGGGAACGCCATCCTCGCCCTGGTGGGCCTGGCCTGCGGCGTGGGGATCGGGGTCCTCTTCATCAAACGAGGCTATAACCTGGGGCGAAGCCAGAAGGGCAGCCCCGTCGCGGGTGCCGTCCTGCCCCTCATCATGCTCGGGCTCTTGCTGCTTCTCATCGTGAAGCCGGTGCTCTCCACGGGAGCTCCCTTCTTCAGCACCGAGGGTCCGGGCTCGCAGCACGCCAACTATCTGGTGGCCCTGGGAATAGCGGTGGTCATCGGCTTCATCGCCCAGAGGACCAGGTTCTGCACCATGGGGGCCATCCGCGACGTCATCCTCATGCGGGACTTCCACCTGATGAGCGGTGTGGTGGCCCTCCTGGCGGGGGCTTTCATCATGAACCTCATCTACGGCCAGGCGCACTGGGGCTTCGCCGGACAGCCGGTGGCGCACACCAACCAGCTTCTCAACTTCGGTGGGATGCTCCTCGCGGGGCTTTCCTTCGCCCTGGCCGGGGGATGTCCCGGGAGGCAGCTCTTCCTCTCCGGCGAGGGGGACGGCGACGCAGCGGTCTTCGTCCTGGGTATGATCGTCGGGGCCGCCTTCGCCCACAACTTCGGGACTGCGGGAACGCCTTATCCCAACAACCCCGCCAACTGGGGCTGGGGACCGGCTGCCGTCCTCGTGGGGCTCGTCTTCTGCGTGGTGATCGGGCTGACCATGCGGAGCACGGCGACCGCCAAGGCCTGAGATAAGCACTTAAGCGAATCCGCGCGTCGATTGGAGGTGTTAGGGCATGGAGCGAATCGATTGCCGTGGACTTTCCTGCCCCCTGCCGGTGGTTGAGACCCGCAAGCACCTGGAAAGGCTGTCCAGCGGCGGGAAACTCGAGGTGCTCGTGGACACCGGAACGGCACGGGACAACGTCTCGCGGCTGGCGGCCAGAGAAGGATGCGACGTGGAGGTAAGGGAGACGGAAGACGAGGAGTTCATCCTCACCATCACCAAGAAATGACGGTCACCGCCTTTGGGGGGGCCGGGACTGAGGGAAGTCCGTCACCCCAGGCAAGTGCAGGAAGACGATGGTTAAAAAACCCAGAGGCCTCTTCGAGGGGAAGCCGACCCGCGTGGCTCTCTTCTATTCCATGCATTACGCCATCAGGGCGGAAAAGCTGGCTATGGAAAAGGGGCTCCGCGTAAAACTGATACCCATACCCCGCCACCTGAGCTCGGACTGCGGGGTATGCCTTCAACATCTGGCCTCGGAGAGCGAGCGCCTGCGGGAGGTCCTGGAATCGGCGGGCGTGGAATACGACCGCTTCGAGGATCTCTGACGCCTTGGGGTAATCGAGAGGGCGAGCGCCTGAGGGCGTCCCCTATCCTCGCCAAACGGGCGGATCGCCCAGGTATGGCGCTCTCCTCCTGTACATCGCCGCACTCCAGCCCGCGATTCCATGGGCGAGGACCGTCGATTTCCGGGGATCGCACGGTAGAGCTCGCTCATGAGCTCTGCCGCGACCTCTTTTCACCCTGGGCGGCAGCGAGGGCCCCGTGCGGAAGGATGGCGGACTCGTGAGCGTTGGGGCGCTAAGGGTAGCCAGGATGCGCACTCGTCTCCAAGCCCGCGCCGACGCCTTTCAATTCATGCAATGCACATGGATCGTCTCAGGGATCGCATCCGGAAATGCCGCCGCAACACGGACTTCGAGGGTCTCCGGTTCCATCGGGAATATCCGGGCCTCAATATATATTCCATATATATGAATCCGTTGAGAGATGCCTCCCCGGTTCGAGATCGAACCGGATGGCGGCGCCAAAAAGTGCGGGCTGAAAGGCGGTTGGCGTGTGCCCTGCGGAAACGGACTTCAACCCTCCTCCAGGGGACGGAACTGGTGGAGGACGAGCCCGTCCGGGGAGGTCCAGGTGTCGAAGGCCACACGCTGCCCGATGCGCAGGCTCTCGTAAGGGGCGTCGATGCGGGTGAGGACGTTCCCAACCCCTTCCAGCTCCACCAGCCCCAGGATCTCCGGCTTGCGGCAGCGTATGGCCGCCTCCTGCCAGGTGAAGGCCAGGAGCGTTCCCTCCCGGGGTAGGTCCACCCATTCCATCTCCTCCCCCAGGCAATCCGGGCACACCACGCGGGGTGGGTAATTCAGGACTCCGCAGGATACGCACCGGGTGCTCTGGAACATCCCCTCCGCCAGCCTGGAAAAGAATTCCTCCGCGGCGCGGTCCTGCATGTAAGGCCTGGTGTCCAATTCCGCCTCCCTCAAGGAACCTTCCGGCAACCTTATCCTCTAATAAGGTCACTTGAGCCCCTTCCCCGGAGCCACATCCCTGTCCTTTATGGATCGCGAATGCGCATGGGGGTCGAAAAGCTCCGGTATGGCCGGTATTATACGATCGTGGCCTCCCTCTTCACCGCCCTCCCTCCTCCGTGAAAACTCACACCTCCTTGTCCAAGAGCATCACAATGGATCCATTTATGAACCCCTGTTCCGTGTGCACCAGTCCCACCGCGGCCCCCGGGCGCTGCCGCTCACCGGCCTCGCCTCGCAGCTGTCGCACCACCTCGGTGATCTCCAGCAGAGGCGTGACGTAGGCCGGGTGGCCAAGGGAAAGCCTACCCCCGCTGGGGTTCAGCAACACCTCCCCGCCATGGGTGGTCCTGCCCTCCCCGACCGCGGCGGGGGCCTCCCCGCGGGGGAAGAAGCCCAGCCTCTCGTACATTATGAGCTCCAGCCCGGCGAAGGCCCCGTAAACCTCGGCCACGTCCACTTCCTCCACCCGGTAGCCGCTCTCCGCCAGGGCGGCGCGGGCGGCGCGCTCCACGCAGGGGAACTCGTCGATCTCACCCCGGTAGGGGACGAAGTTGGTGGGATCGTGGGCCTCGGCCAGGGCTGCAACCCTGACCGCCCGCTTTCTGTCCCGGAGCAGGTCCTCCGACACCAGCACCACGGCCGCCGCACCGTCGTGCATCTCCGAGCTCTCCAGCCGGTGGATGGGAGGCGACACCAGCGGGCTGGAAAGTACTTCCTCCACGGTCAGAGGCTCCTTGTAGGCGGCTTGGGGATGCCTCAAAGCATGATCCCTCAGGAGAACCGCCACCCTTGCCACATCCTCCGGGGAGACCCCGTGCCTGTGCATGTACCTCTGCACGGCCATGGCGTAGAAGGGAAGGGGGCTTATCACACCATAGGCCGCCTGGTAGGAATCGTAAAGGGAATTGGCGGCCTTGATGAGATGAAAGTGGCCCAACACGTCCTTCTGGACCTCTTTCTTGGGCACCTCCCTCTGGGCGGCGTAGACCAGGCATGACTTTATCTTGCCCAGGCGGATGCGGTCGCAGGCGGCCTGCACGGCGGCGGCGCTGGAGTTGCCCCCGCTGTCCACGTCCATCATGAAGCCCGCGGTGATGCCCAGATAGTCGGCCATCCTCTGACTGGGGAAACGGCGGAATTCGGCCATGTAGCCGTGGGGGGTGGTGGCGATGCCCTCCACCTCCCGCGGGAGGAGCCGGGCATCTCTCAGAGCCTCGGCGCATACCCTCGCTCCCAGCTCGTGCGGGTCCAGCACATGCCTCCCCACGTCGGCCATGGCCACGCCGGCGACGTACACCCCTTTCACTCCGTTAAACCTCCATCCGATGCTCGATCCTCTCCGAGAGGGCGCAAAAGCTGCATACCCTATTAAGACCGCGGAAAGGGGCGCCACTAGACCATCTCGCACTATACCCCGCGGAGACGGGCATCCCCTCGGTCTTTCCTCGTATAATTATCATGGATGGCAACTGCAGCGCCAATCGCCCCTCCGCCAATCCCGGCATCTCCCGCCTTGACCCTGGACGCGTTTCAAGGAGGCGCTTCAGGGGGCCGGAAGGCCCGGCGGTCGGGTTAAAAGGGAACGATGATGGGAATGATAAGACTGCTGCCCGGTTGGGAAGACGCTTTCCCAAGCCAATACGGCGGAGAGGTTATCGCTGCGCGAAGGGAGAGATGTGAGATGGCCAACAAACGCAGGATCGTCGTGGTCGGCGGGGTGGCCGGAGGGGCCACGGCGGCCTCCAAGGCAAGGCGCTGCTGCCCGGGTGCGGAGATAGAGATCTACGACCAGGACGAGTTCATCTCCTACGCCGGTTGCGGGCTGCCCTATTTCATAGGGGGACACTCCCCCAACTGGCGCAGGCTCCTGGCCCGCACCCCGGACGAGTTCCTGGAAAAGCAGGGGATCCGCGTCTTCCTGCGCCACCGCGTCAGCTCCATCGACACTAAAAACAAGACCCTCCGCGTGGTAGACCTGGAGGGGGTGAGCGAGCTCTCCATCGAGTACGATGTGCTCGTGCTGGCCACCGGCGCCGCTCCCGTGGTCCCACCCCTGCCCGGGCGCGACCTGGAAGGGGTCTTCGTCCTCCGCACCCTCACCCATGCCCTGGAGATGAAATCCTTCATCGACCTCCAGGCGCCGCGCAGCGCGGTCATCGTGGGCGGAGGGGCGATCGGCCTGGAGATGTGCGAGGCCCTGCGCCGCCTGGGCATGGAGGTGCACCTGGTGGAGCTCCAGGACCACGTCCTGCCTCCCCTGGATGCCGACCTTGCGGCGAGACTAGGTGAGCACCTGGAGAGCAGGGGGGTGCGTCTCCACCTGGAGGAGAAGGTGGAGGGCCTGGAGGGAGACGGGAACGGCAGGGTGCGTCGTGTGGTCACCTCCGCAGGACCGTTGGATGCGGAACTGGTACTGCTTTCCATCGGCATCCGTCCGGTCAGCGAGCTGGCCGGCCAGGCGGGCATCGAGCTGGGTGCCCGCGGCGCTGTCAGGGTGGACCGCGGGATGCGCACCAGCGCCCCCGATGTGCTGGCCTGCGGGGACTGCGCCACCACCTTCCATCGGGTGTCCGGAAAAGAGAGCTGGATACCCCTGGGCTCCACGGCCCGCAAGCAGGGAAGGGTCGCCGGGGAGACGGCGGCGGGAAACGAGTCCTCCTTCCCCGGGGTTTTGGGGACCTTCGTCCTCAAGGCCTTCGACATGGCCGCGGGGAAGACGGGGTTGAGCGTCTCCGAGGCCTCTGAAGCGGGGTTCCAGGCCGACGCCGTCACCCTTGAGGACTCCGTGCTCCCCGGATACTACGCCCCTCACTCGCTGCCCCGCCTCACGGCCAGGGTGACTGTGGAAAAGGGGACGGGGAGGATACTCGGGGCCCAGGTACTGGGGGATTTCGCGGCCCAGATAGACAAACGGCTGGACGTGTTCTCCGTATGCCTGCTGGGAAACCTCACGGCAAGCGATCTGTCCTCCCTGGACTTGGCATATGCCCCACCCTTCAGCAGGCCGGTGGACATTCCCATCGTGGCCGGGAACCTGGCCGAGGCCCGGGTCCTGGGCCGGATATGCACCTGTGACGCCGAAGGTCTTGAGTAAAGGCTAGGGTCGCCTCTCCTGGGGGTCAGCTGACATTCCGGGCGCGAATCCGGCTCGGTGATCCTCCCCGAGTGTGGGCGGACGGCTGGTATGATTGAGGACCAGGAGTCAATCGACCGCCTCGCCGGCGAGCCTCACCTCTCGGAGAGCAATCTGGAAATGGTTTCCAGGAGAACGTCGGGGTCCGCGGGCTTCTCCAGGTACGCGGCGTAATCCATCTTGCGCCCCGTCTCCAGCTCGTAACGCCGGTTGCTCACTTCCTCCCGCACCGAGGTCAGGATGACCACCGGGATCTTGGACCAGCGCTCGTAGCGGGGGTCGCGCAGC
The DNA here is from genome assembly GCF_015711935.1 of Candidatus Solincola tengchongensis. Lineage (NCBI taxonomy): Bacteria > Bacillati > Actinomycetota > Candidatus Geothermincolia > Candidatus Geothermincolales > Candidatus Geothermincolaceae > Candidatus Solincola > Candidatus Solincola tengchongensis. The sequence goes on along the minus strand of NZ_JACVJJ010000088.1, from coordinate 32,341 downwards.
ATGTCGAAGACCGCGAAACCGTCCACATGGGGCATGAGCAGGTCCAGGATTATGAGGTCCGGGTTCTCCAGCTTGATCTTCTCCAGGGCCTCGGCCCCGTCCTTGGCGGTGACGATCTCGTAGCCCTCGTCCTCGAGGAGCATAGAGACCACCTCCACCACGTCGGGGTCATCGTCGGCTAAGAGAATTTTCTTCTGCATCACGCACCTCCAACCATGCCGCGTCCTGCACGCCCGGGCCTCGCCTTAAGCTCCGCCCCTCGGTCTCCCTCACGGACCTTCACGAGAACATGATAATACCTCGGACCGCTCGTGCGTCCTCTCCACGGTCCCGCCGCAGTCATCTTGCCGGCCCCCGCCATCCGGTCGAGGTCACGGACAGGACAGTCGTTCCGGCGTAACCGCATACGCCACTCACAGGGGCTCAACCGACCACAACGAGCGGGGAGCCGAAAAGATGACTCTCTTCCCACGGGCGACGAACCCCGAAATGTCGCCTCAAACATGTCTAAGTGGGTTTTCACAATGGATGACCCCTCCATGCCGGAAGGGCGACCCAAAGCGGCACTGGCCATCCACGAGTTGAGACCGGGAAAATCGGGCATTCCCGCCGCCCGAAACGTCGTCAGGTCCCAGCCGCATCAACGTCTCAAACCCGATCGCCCCCTTGCGAGCCCCGCACCCCCATCCTCCACAGTGAGGGGGTCTCCGCACCCGTTTCACCCAGCTTCCAGCGGTCCCGGAGATCGCACGTGACGCCCACGGGGATGGCAAAGGTCACCCTGGTGCCCCTGCCGGTTTCGGGTACCGGGCTCTCCGCCCATATCTCACCGTGATGCAAGTCCACGATACGCTTGCATATGCTGAGCCCAAGCCCGGTCCCCTCCGGAGACTCGGGGTCCCCCTTGAAGAACTCCTCGAAGACGTGGGGGAGCTTCTGCGGCTCGATGCCCGTTCCCTCGTCCTCCACGCTGACCACAACCCGGTCGTCATCGCGGCGGGCACGGATGGTTATGCGGCCTCCCCGCGGCGTGAAGCGCACGGAGTTGGAGACCAGGTTGAGGATGAGCTGCTGAAGGCGGATGTCCGAGGCGAAGACCTTCGGCAGGGGATGCTGGATATCAGATGCCACGTGGATCCCCCTCGGGTCGGCCAGTTCGTGGGCCATCTCCACCGCCGCCGAGAGCACCTCCTCCCAGGAGACCTCTTTGAGCTCCGCCAGCACCTGCCCGCTCTCCAGGCGGGAGAGCTCCAGGAGGTCGCTTATGAGCTCCATCATCCCGTCTATACGCTGGATGCTGCGCCTTATCCCCTGCAGCAGCCGCTCGTCCAGGCGGTCAGAGGCCTTGCGCAGCAACATCTTCAGGTAACCCTGCACCGCCACCAGCGGCGACTTGAGATCGTGGGCCACCATGGAAAGGAAACTCAGGAAATGGCGCCTCTCGTCCTGCATGCGCACCAGGGTGCGGCGGGTTTCCTCGGCATCCCGGATCACCAGCTCGCGCTCCTCGGCCATCTCCAGGATGGCCCCGCAGAGCTCGGTCACGGAATTGAGGAAGTCGAGGTCCTCGCGGCCGAACTTGCGGGGCTCATCGAAGTAAAGGCGCATCAAACCACGCACTCCGCGACGGTCGCGGAAGGGAAGGAAGACGATGGAGGAGATCCCCTCCCTCTTCAACTCCTCGCGGCGGACGATGCGCGGGTCGGCGTTCGCATCCCAGATGAAGAGGGAATTGCCCTTCAGGACCTGGCGCAGGGCGTGGTCCGCGATGATCTGGCCCCTCTGGAGATAGACCTCCCCCACTCCGCAGCTCACATGCGGGGTCAGCGCCCCATCCTGCTCGCGCAGGGCGAAGAGCGTGCAGCCCTTGGCGCCCGTCCCCCGTGCGGTGGCCTCCACCAGGGAACGCACGATGTTCTCCACGCCCCCCGCGGCGACCACGGAGCGGGCTATCTCCTGGATGATCTGCTGCCGCAACCCGTTCCCCCCGTCCTTTCGAAATCCGGTATCCCTGCGAACGGCCTCCCGCGGGATAGCCGCCTCACCACAAACCTCACGCAGCCTCGCGCTTACGGCGGCTCAAAATTCTGGTATTTATTGGTAAAATGTCTTCATCCGAACGCCCGGGCGGTGCTGCCGAGATGCCTTTACCCTTGCCTTTCTATTGTCGTCTATTATAAACCATTTCTCATTACGCCCCCTGCATGTTCCTGCCACCCCGACCTCCCGGTCTTTTTTCAACCCTGAAAGCGCCTCCGAAACGAGCATCAGCTTCCGCTCACCAGTCGCGTTGAGAGGACTTTTCCCATTCTTGGTTCGCTTTTCCATCAGGATGTCAGAAGGGGTTTCTTTTTTGAGGCCTGCCTCAAACCCGGCTGTTCTTCACACGAACGATGCCGTGAGGAGAAAATCCCCATGATTCTCACCAATTCCCGCCCTCCACACTTTCCGTACGGGAAAGGCACTTACCGCGTACCCCCCGCCGTCCCAGCCCGTCAATCCGCAGCCCGGGCGGCGCGTCCCAGGACCTCTTCGCCGCATCCCTCCTTCCTGTGCCCGGGACGGGCCGGATCGCGGGTCCCGAGGGCCCGGGCCGCCGATTCGCGAGGCATGGTGCAAATCTTCCCGGATACCCGGGCCGAACACAGCGGATTCCCGGCCCGCGGTAGGCGCTATGGGCTATCATGTATCCTAGGACGGAGTCGGGAGAAGGAGTTGAAGATGTTCTCAAAGCAGCGTAGGGAGGAGAACCTGAGAACGGCGTCGGCGGAGACCTTCGACGTTATGGTCATCGGGGGAGGGATAACCGGAGCGTGCGTGGCCCGCGACGCGGCCCGCCGCGGCCTCTCCACGGTGCTGGTGGAGAAGAACGACTGGGCCTTCGGCACCAGTTCCCGTTCCTCGAAGCTGGTGCACGGCGGCTTGCGTTACCTAGAGCTCTTCGACTTCAAGCTGGTCTTCGAGGCCTGCCGCGAGAGAAGGCGCCTCCTGCTCAACGCCCCCCACGTCGTCTGGCCGCAACCCTTCATCTTCCCCGTGTATAAGGGGGACAAGAACCCCCTTTTCATGATCGCTATGGGGCTCTGGCTCTATGACATCCTGGCCCTCTTCCGCAACGTGCAGAACCACCAGTTGCACGGGTCCAAGCGCATCCTGGAGGTGGAGCCGGAGCTGGACCGGGAACGCCTCAAGGGAGGGGGGCAGTTCTACGACTGCGCCACCGACGACGCTCGGCTCACCCTCTCCCACGTCCAGTCCGCGCACCTGGAGGGGGCCTGCTGCCTGAGCTACGTGCGGGTGACCGACTTCCTGCGCCGCAACGGGTCGGTCTGCGGCGTCCGCGCCCGAGACGAGATAGGGGGAAGGGAGCTGGACATCGAGGCCAGGCTGGTCCTCAACTGCACCGGTCCCTGGACGGACTCCGTCTGCCGGCTCGACGAGCCGGAGGCAGCTCCTAAGCTGCGCCCCACCAAGGGCGCCCACGTGGTGGTGCCCTGGGAGAGGGTGAAAGTCTACAACGCCATGCCCATCCTCTCACCCCGGGACCAGCGCATGCTCTTCGTGGTCCCCTGGCGCAGCTTCACCCTCATCGGGACCACGGACACGGATTACGAGGGGGACTACGACCGCATACGCGCCTCGCGGGAGGACGTCGACTACATACTCGAGGCCGCCAACCGCGCCCTCCCCAGGGCCCGGCTGGACTACGACGACGTCCTCAGCACCTACGCCGGGCTGCGCCCCCTGGTGCTGGAGGGAGGGGGGAAGGACGTCAAGGAATCCCAGGTCTCCAGGGAACACTCCATCTACGAGAGCCACTCCGGTCTGCTCTCCATCGCCGGTGGGAAACTGACCACCGCCCGGTCCATGGCCGAGGAGCTGGTGGACCTGGCAGCGCGGCGGCTGGAACAGAGATACGGGATACGGGGCATCCCGCGTTGCTCCACAAAAAACGCCCCCGTCTACGGCAAGGACGGCAGGGACTTCTCCAAGCGGATGGAAAGACTTGCCAGAGATGTCCGGCTGGACGACGACGTCATCCACAGGCTCCAGCTCCTGGGGACGGGGGCCCTGCGGGTGCTGGGCCTCCTGGCCGAGGACCCCTCGCTCTCCCGCAGGCTGGGCGAGGGCATACCGTACATCGAGGCCCAGGTGGTCTACTCGGCGCGCGAGGAGATGGTCATAAACCTCGAGGACTTCATGGTGCGCCGCAGCCTCATCTTCTACGAGGACCGGGAACAGGGCCTGGGGTGCGCGGAGAGAGTGGCAGATCTCCTGGGCCGGGAGCTGGGCTGGGACGAGGGAGAGAGGAGACGCCAGGTGGAGGAGTACCGCCGGGTGGTGGAGCTCTCGCGTGCCTACCGCGACGAATGACCATCATCCGGCGGCTCGGCAGGGCTTCGTGAAGGGGTTCGAGGACGGCGTATGGGCTTCTGGGACCGTTTCGACGGGGATTACGAGAGCCTGTTCGACAGGGATCCCATGTACGGGGAAGCCCTGGACATGATGCTCGAGCTTTCCGGGGACCTCGCAGGGAAGCGCGCGCTGGATCTCGGCTGCGGGGCGGGGGTCTTCCTCTCCCGCCTGGCGGAAGCCTTCCCCAACGCCGAGCTCTACGGCGTGGATCCCTCGAAGAAGATGGTGCGGCGGTGCGAGCGCCGTCTCGGCCACAGCGCGCGGGTGCGCATCCTGCGGGGAAGCGCCCTGCGTATCCCCCTCCCCGACGAGCACGTACATGCCGTCCTCTCCAACCTGGCCCTGCACCACGTGCCCCCTCCCGAAAGGCCGGCCTGCGCCCGGGAGATAGCCCGCGTCCTTCGCCCGGGCGGTAGGCTGGTCTACGCGGACTTGTTCTGCGACGTGGAAGGGCCTCCGGAGGACCCGGACCGCTGCCGGGACATCATCCAGAAGATGGTGGGTAAATCCCTCTACGACCTGGACCACGGCGCCTACCGCACCATGCTCCTGCACCTCGGCGACATCCCCGCTGTGCTCACCGAGGACGGCGAGTACTTCACCACCGACCGGGTGTGGAGGGAGGCTTTCCGAGAAGCCGGTATAGAGCGGCTGGAAGTGAAACCGGTGCCTCCGGAGGAATTCGGGTATCGTATAATAACTGGCATCAAAGCCTGGACGGAGGAGGTGTGATGGAAGAATTTGACTGCCGCGCTTTCCTTGAGGATAGGCTGAGATGGGTGGCCGCCCGCAAGCCTCTCGTGCACCACATCACCAATTATGTGGTCAAGAACGAGACGGCCAACGCCACCCTCTGCCTGGGAGCCCTCCCGGTGATGGCCCACGCCCTGGAGGAGGTGGAGGAGATGGCTTCCCAGGCGGGAGCCCTGCTCATCAACATGGGGACTCCCTATCCGGACCTGGAGAAGGCCATGCTCGCCGCGGGCAGGGCCGCCAACCGCGCCGGAGTCCCGGTGGTCTTCGATCCCGTGGGTGCGGGAGCCACGTCCTACCGCACCCGTCTGGCCCGCAAACTGGTGGAGGAGATCCGCTTCGCCGTGGTCAGGGGAAACGCCGCGGAGATGGCCGTTCTGGCGGGCATGGAGGCGGAGATAAGGGGCGTGGAATCCATCTCCACGGGCGGCGACGCCGAGGCTGTGGCTCGAAGCGCCGCATCCCGGCTGGGCTGCGTTGCCGCCGTCACCGGCAAGGTGGACGTGATAAGCGACGGCTCACGCGTCCTCCACGTCGGCAACGGGCATCACATGCTGGCAAAGGTCACCGGTACGGGCTGCATGGCCACCACCTGCATCGCCGTCATGGCCTCGGCGGGCGAGCCTTTCCTGGAGGCCGCCGCAGCCGCCCTGGCCCTCTTCGGCCTGGCGGGCGAACGGGCTGCGGAAGTCGCCGGCGAGAGGCCCGGCTCCTTCCACGTCGAGCTCTACAACGCCCTTTATGGGCTGAGCACCCGCCTTGACCTGGAGGGGTTGCGCGTCACCTGAGCGCGTAGGCTCCATCCCAGCCGGCCAAGGAACGGCGTTGAGGAGGAAATCTGACCCGCACCCGGGTGGAACCCCATCTGGTAATGGTCTTCGGCAACCCCGCCCGAATCATGCGCCTGGTGCAGGCGGGGAGCCGATGGACGGGAGAGCGCGTAAGGGTGGGCTTCGGCGGCATCGGCGGCTCCTGCAACGAGGGGCTGGTGCGCACCTTCTTCGAGGGGGTGCGCCGGGTAGCTCTGCCGGGCAACGGCGACCGGGTCTTCGCCGCCACGCAGGACGACGAGCTGCTCTTCGCCTTCCCGGCTCCCTGGGCTGATAGGGTGGAGGAGGGCCTGGAGGCCACCAGTCGGAGAGGCATACGCTACCCCATACCCACCTTCCTCAACTACCGGCTGCCCTTCTTGGACCTCATGACCAGGGTCGGAGGCGGGAGTGCCGGGAGCTGATCTCTCCGCAAGCGGACCGACCGCCCGCGGTGTCGGGGAACGGCCCGGCCTCAGCGGCCTCTGGCGATGACCCCGCCTCCAAGGACCTCCTCTCCGCTGTAGATCACCGCATGCTGTCCCGGGGTGATGGCCCATACCCGCTCAGCGAAGCGCAGGGTGAACCCCTCCCCGGCCAGGGTCACCCGGCAGGGGACGGCAGGCGCGTTGTAGCGCACCGCGGCCTGTGCATGGAAATCATTACCAGGTGGTTCCCCGCGCACCCAGGAGGCGGATTCCGCCTCCAGCCACGTCCCGGGGACCTCCTCCCTCTCCCCCAGGATAACGGCCTTCCTCTCCGTATCCAGCCCGACCACGTAAAGGGGGCGAGGGGCGGACACCCCCAGGCCGCGCCTCTGCCCCACGGTGTAGAAGGCCAGCCCCTCGTGTTCGCCGAGCAGGTTGCCGCGCGTGTCCAGGATGGGCCCCGGATCCAGGCATTCGGGACAATGCAGGGCGAGGAAATCGCGGTAATTCCACCCGGCCAGAAAGCATATGTCCTGGCTCTCCCGCATCTCCTCCACGGCGATCCCCTTGGAGGCCACCCTGGACCTGGCCTCATCCTTGGTGAGCGTCCCGTTGGGGAAGAGGCATCGCCGCAGTTCCGCCTGCCCCAGGCGGTAGAGCACGTAGGACTGGTCCTTCCTCCAGTCGTTTGCCCGGAGCAGGGATAAGGTGCCGTCCGGGTTCTCCCTCACCCGTGCGTAGTGACCGGTGGCCACCATCTCCGCACCGGCCTCCTCGGCCACCCGGAAGAGGGCGGTGAATTTCACCCGCCGGTTGCAATCCACGCAGGGGTTGGGGGTCCTCCCCCTGAGGTACTCCGCCGCGAAGGGCTCGACCACCTGGGTGCGGAACTCCTGTCGCAGGTCGAGCACCTGGTGTTCCAGGCCCAGGACAGCCGCCGCCCTCGCGGCCAGTTCGACATGTCGGGCTTCACGGTCGGAAACGGGATCCCCGGCGACGTCGCTGGGGCCTCCGAGGAGGAAGGTCACCCCGAGGACCTCATATCCCATCTCCAGGAGGAGGACGGCCGCCGCGGTGGAATCGACCCCCCCGCTCATGGCCAGGACCGCCCTTTCCCGCCTCGCTCCACGTTCCATGACCACATGATAATGCACCGGGGACCGGCCGTGCCGCCGAACCCGCGCGGCCTAAGAATAGCGGAGTGCGTGCCAGAAAAGGCTCGCGCCTCCCCCACGGGTGGATCACCCTCGGCGCCATTGGCCGGCTTGCGGCCTGGCCCCTCGCGCCGCAAGGCCTGCCCGCCGCCTTCCTGCCACCCGACCGGAGGGCGGTCCTTTCTCCGAACAGCTCGGGCACGTTGGAGCGATTGTGGCCGCAAAGAGCGCGGACTCAACCACCGTTCTTCACTTTTCCGCCTTGGCCAACATTTTTCACTTTTCCGCCTTGGAGGCCTTGTGAATATCTCTCCGCCATCTTCGCCGTGACCTTCTTCCCGGTTTGCATTTCCAACCTCATCGGCCACCTCCCCCGGCTGTTTCCGGCACCCAGGGGAACGTCAATACCTTTTGCCTCCCGGAGTACGTTTTAATTTTGATGCAACGAATCCATTTGGAGTGCTCTTTCATGATTCAATGCGACTTGTTGACAGCGTGCCCGTGATCTTTTATTATTTCAACTAATATTTGCTAAAAACAATTATTAATCATGGCAAGAAAATTCGTAAAGGACGAATTGGACGAGCTGGCGCGGGAATTCCTGGAAACCATGATCCGGGTGAATTCCCGTTTCCGGGAAGAAAGCCAATGGAGGAGAAGCGAGGACCTCTCCCTTCCCCAGTTCATGCTGCTCCACCACCTCTACCGCCATGGACCCGCGAGGTCGGGAGAGGTGGCCAGAAGCCTCCGCGTGTCCCAGGGAGTCATAACCCGGATGGTCGACCGCCTGGTGGAGAAGGGGCTGGTGACCAGGTCCCGGGACCCGGAGGACCGCCGGGTAGTGCTCCTGTCCCCGACCACAAGGGGGAAAAGGCTGGTGGACGTGATGGAGAGGCAGAAGCTGAAGGAGATAAAGACCTTCCTGCGTAGCATTCCGCCACGGGAAAAGAGCGATCTGCTGGACCTCTTCCGGAGGATAAAGGAATTCCTGGAACGGGAGCCCCGGAGGGAAAGGATGTGATGGGTCGATGAGAAGGGCACCCGTAGCTCATGCGTTTCACTCTCCGGCTGGGGGAACGTACCTCTGCGGAAGGCGAAGTCAGCGCGAAAGCCGCTCCGAAGGACATCGAAGAGGGTCCGAAAGCTTGTCGCCCTGCATGCCGAATAGTTAACGGATGACCGGACCCGTTCGGTCCCGCTTGGTCGAGTACGCGGGAAAACGTTGGGAAGAACGTTTATTGGATCGTAAGAGAGGTGGGAAGTAAGCCATGGTGGAGAAGGTCTTCCGAGGACTGGCCAACCAGAGCGAAAAACGTCCCGTCCTGGTCATCCTGGTGATCCTGGCGATCACCGCCCTGGCTCTGGCGGGCTTCCGCTTCATAAAGTCGGAATACAGCTACAAGGCCATGCTGCCCAAGGACCTGGAATCGGTCAAGGCTCTTGAGGAGGCCGAGGACATCTTCGGGGGCACCATAGAGGAGCAGGTCATGCTGGAGGGCGACGTCCTCCGGGGGGACGTCCTGCGGAGGGTGGCCGGTTACAAGTCCTTTCTCCGGGAAAACCCCGACGTATGGGAGACCTTCGTCACCGACGTCGTGACCCCACTGGATGAGATGAACCTGTTCGTCGACGCCGGGGGAGGGAACTATCAGCCCACCGAGCAATACCTACTGGAGAACCTGGACAAGTTGAGCGACGACGAACTGGTGGCCCAGGTGAGGCTGAACATCGCCGCAGCCGCGGAGAGGGCCAGAGCCTTGGGCGTGCCGGGTGCCGGAATCCGCGGCATCTCCCAGGACGAGAAAGCCCTGCTCCTCACGGCGCGCATCAACCCCGAGAAGGACACCATGGACCAGATCAAGCTGGTGGACCCGTTTGAGGCCTACACCCGGGAATACTTCGGTGATCTGGCCGGGGTGAACCTGTACGAGAGCGGAAACGCCTCCTTGAACCGCGACGCCAACCAGCAGACCATGAAGGAGACCCGCTTCCTCTTCGCCTTGGCCTTCGCCTTCATCCTCGTGGTCCTCTTCCTGACCTTCCGCCGCTTTTCCGACGTGCTCCTCACCCTCATGGTCATCATGGTCACCATCATCTGGGTGATGGGCCTTTCCGGCTGGCTGGGCTTTCCCTTCACCTACCAGAGCACGGCCATCATGCCCCTCCTCCTGGGTATAGACATCGCTTACGCCATACACGTCATGTCCCGTTACTACGAGGAGCGGCGCGGGGGGAACGACCCCTACGCCTCCTCCACCAAGGCCGTGGTGACCACGGGGGTGGCCGTCTTCCTCACCGCGGCCACCACCGCCTTCGGTTTCGCCTCCTTCTCCATATCCGACATGCCTCCTATAGTGCAGTTCGGCATCCTCTGCGTGGCCGGGGTGTTGTTCAGCTTCCTCCTCTCCGTGACCCTCCTCCCGGCGACCGTCGTCCTGCGCGACCGCAGCCCCAAGGCACAGGAGAAGTGGGAACGGAAGAACCGCCGACGCGCGGAAAAGTCGGGGGCGACCTGGCTGGATCAGCTCCTCTCCCGCGTCGCCGTACTCTCGGAGCACCACCGGGTCTTGGTGGGGATCGTGACCTTCCTCGTCCTGGCCACCTGCGGCATCCTGGCCTTCAACATATCCACGGAGGCCGACCTCTCCCGGATGATGAAGGGGGATACACCTTCCATGCGGGCCTCCGAGCTGATCAACCAGTATTTCGGCGGGCAGAACATAGGTTATGCGCTGGTCGAGGGGGACATCCTCGAGCCGGATAACCTGGAGGCCATGCTCGACTTCGAGAACCGCATCTCCTCCACAGGCCTTCTTGACCGGGACGGTAATCCTCTCATCGAGCGCAGCCGGGTGATGAGCATCGCCGACGTGGTCCGCAACGTGGGAGGGGGCGCCATACCGGCCAGCAAGCAAGAAGTGATCTCCATGCTCATGAAGTTGAGGGGCAACGGCCAGAACTCCGGCATGCGCCTGATAAGCGAGGACGGCCGCGTGGCCATGATCAGCGTCCGCGTGGCCCGGGGTTCGCAGAGCGATATGGAAAATATTGCCAATATAATGCGTGAGGCCGGGAGGGAGGTCATGGAGGAGAACCCCTCCGTCCGAATGGCCTTCAGCGGCCTCCCCATCCTCATGAGCGACCTGCTGGCCTCCATCGTGCCCACCCAGCTCAAGACCTCCGGGCTCGCCCTGCTCCTCTGTGCCCTCATCGTCATCCTGGTCTTCAAGTCCGTCTTCCTGGGGCTTGCCGCCACCAGCGTGGTCTTCTTGGGCATCGCCCTGGAGATTGGGGCCCTGGTCATCCTGGGTTGGCCCCTGGACTTCATGACCGTGATGATCTCCTCCCTGGTCATCGGTGCGGGCATCGACTTCGGCATCCATGTGACCCACCGATTCCGCGAGGAATGGCACGGGGGTATGGAAGTCGACGAGGCCATTCGCAGGACGGTGGGGCACGTGGGAAAGGCCCTGGTGGCCGCGGCGGCGACCACGGCGGGCGCCTTCGCCATAATCGCTTTGAGCGACGTGACCCCTCTGCGGAGGTTCGGCGGCATCACCGCGCTCTCCCTGACCTTCGCCCTCCTGGCCTCGCTGCTGGTCCTCCCCTCCATACTGGCCTGGTACGCCAACCTGGTGGAGAGGCGGGGCAAGCGACAGGTGGCCTGAAACAAGCTTTGCCGCTGGGCCGGAGCCTGTAGGTCGCGGGTAAAAGGGCGGGGCAAACAGCGTGATGCCCGGACGCGGATCCTGCAAACCTTCAGGATGCGCGGGCTTCCTCCCCGGCCTGACGGATGGAGCTCCCAACCCTCCGCCCGTCGGGCCGGGCACCGCTCTCCTCCGTCTTGCGCAGGGAGAGGATGACCGCTCCCCCGATGATGAAGACGAAGGAACCCAGCCGGAGGAGGAACATGCCCGCGGACGAGGGCATGGGTTCGTGCATGGCCAGTATGCCGATGATGATGGGTATGAGGTTGGACATCCCGGTGGTGATGGGCACCACCACTATGGCCTTCCCCCGCTGCATGGCCATCTGGTCCAGGATGAGGGTGATGAAAGGCAGGAAGAAGACCATCCAGATGAAAGGAGAGGCCAGCGCGTGGCGGAAGCCGTGCAGCCAGAAGCGGCTCCCGAAATCGTTCCAGGCCAGCTTGATGAGCACGGCGGTGATCCCCACCAGCACGCCGGACCCCACGGCGATCAGGTTGGGTGCCTGTTCCCCCTTCTTGGTGATGCCACTGAACAGGCTGACCCCGGCCACGGCAAAGAAGAAGATCACGAAGAACCAGAGCACCACGGGGTTGTAGCTGAAGGCCTTGGAGGGCACTCCGATGAGGCTCCTCCCCAGCATGAGCAGGCCCACCACGATGGTGCCGATGCCCAGCCAGTCGGAGATGGAGGGTCGCTCCCCGAGCTTGGTGATGGCCAGCACGGCCAGAACGGCGATCCCGGCGGTGTTGATGGGCTGGACCACGGAGAGAGGAGCCAGGCCCACGGCGATGCCCTTGACGAAGGTTCCCGCGAACTGCAGCCCCTGCGCCTCCAGCCAGGGCCGGCAGGCGAGGAAGGCCTTGGCCGTCTGCAGCGGTCTCTGCGAGCCGATGAGGGGCAGCTTGTCCAGCTCCCTCTTCTGCATGTAACCGCTGTAGTTGATCATGGTGGTGGCCACCATGGCCAGGATGACCGCCAGGACGAGGATGTTCCCACCTCCCGATCTTCTTTTTTCACCTATTTTACATATTTTATGTGAAGAAGCGCGGTTTTTCGGGTCTCCCGGGGAATTCGCACCATGCCGGAAATGCCTCCCTGAAGTATCCCGGAACGCCATCCCCGGCGTGCGTTCGGGCAAATACGGTGGGAAGTCCGGCTTTCTTATATGACCCGATCATGTGATCGAGAGGCCCCCTCCAACCGGTTACCGAATGAACCGGGCACGGGGACGCATCTCTCACCGAAAACGCCGGCGGACCGACGCGTTGTGCGCCGGAGCGAGGGCTTTGGGACAATGCTCGAACCTTCTGATCACGCAGGCGGGCGCGAGGGCAACGTCCCATGCCAACAGTCCCATGCTGATATAATCATGACAAGAGCCGGTGTAGCTCAATGGTAGAGCGTCCGCCTTGTAAGCGGTTGGTTGGAGGTTCGATTCCTCTCACCGGCTCCAGTTTTTCCTCAGCGGTAACGCATGCGGTCGAGCATCCGGCGCACCTCAGGGCTCACTCGTTCCTCCAGGGGCACCCTCCGGTCGCCGGATAACCTCTCCGCTTCCGCGCTGATCTCCTTGCGGGCCTCCCTGGCCATCTCCAGGAGCGCCTCGCCATCCACACCTCCCGCCCCATACCCTTCCACCATGCGGCGGAGGATGCGGTCGGAGGTGGCCACGGTCACCTCCTCCCCGGAGGCCATCGCCCGCACGGCCGCTTCGATGAAGGCGTCTGCTGACTGCCGCCTCCTGGTGAAGACGACCACCAGCCCCCTGCGGTCCTCGAGCATCGGCTCCGGCCCGCCCCATCCGGCGGCATCGAAGACCACCAGGACGGTGCGGTAGTAGTCGGGCGAGGCCAGGGGGAGGAGTTCCCGCAGCAACCCCTCGCGCGCCGACTCCATGTCGCTCCTCATCAGGCGCGAGAGTACGGGGTGGGAATGGATGAGGTTGTACCCGTCCACCAGCAGAGTGCTCATGGCCCCGATCCACCTCTGCAGAAGCCCTTCCGCCTGCGGGTGGAGCCCGGCCCGCCGTCCACCCGCATGCCGCTCACACCACGCCTCTCTGGCGGAGGACCTCGTAGAGGATGACCCCCGCGGCTACGGAGACGTTGAGCGAGCCCACCTTTCCGAACATGGGTATCCTGACCAGGAGGTCGCAGTTCTCCCTCACCAGGCGGTGCAGCCCCTCGCCCTCCGAGCCCATGACCACGGCCAGCGGGCCGGTCAGATCGGCCCGGAAACAGGATTCCTCGGCGCGGGAATCGGCCCCCACCACCCATATGCCGAGCTTTTTCAGCTCCCGCATCACGCTGACCAGGTTGGGGATCGTGGCCACGGCCAGGTTCTCCACCGCCCCAGCCGAGGCGTGAAAAACGGCCGGCGTGACGGGCGCGGAGCGGCTGCGGGGGAGGAGCAGCGCATCGACGCCGGCGGCCTCGCAGGTACGCGCTATGCCCCCCAGGTTGCGGGGGTCGGTGACCCCGTCCAGGAGGACGACCAGGGGGTCGTCCTTCCCCTCCAGCACCCGGTAGACCTGCTTGAAGGTGGCGTAGCGGTAAGGCTCGACGCGGAGGATGACGCCCTGATGGCTGTCGGATACCGACAGACGATCCATCTCGCGCCGGGGCAGCACGGTTACCGGTATCTTCTTCCTGCGGGCGAGGGAGAGGATCTCCTCCAGCACCTCCGCCGACCGCAACCCCTCCGCCACCATCAACTCGAAGACGGCTCGGTTCCCGCGCAGGGCCTCAAGGACCGCCCTCCTCCCCTCCACCTGCTCGTATCTCAATCCCGCTCCTGCCTCCCCACGTACTTCCAGCGCTGGCCCTCCCGGAGGTCGTCCACGCGAATGCCCATCTCCCCCAGGCGGGAGCGTATGAAGTCCGCGGTCTCGTATTCCTTCTTCCTGCGGGCCAAGGCGCGGACCTCGAGGAGCAGCTCCACCAGGTCCTCCGCGGCGGGAAACCCGGCGGGCTTCTTCTCCTCGCCCTCCTCCGCGGGGAGGCATTCCTCCTCCGCCTCCTCCGGGGGCTGTAAGAGGCCCAGGACCCGGCAGAGCTTGAGAAGGAGGTCCCTTCCCAGCCCGGCGATGATGGGGGCGGCGGGGGTTGGGAACCTCTCCTGCTCCGCCAGGTAGGCGTTGAGCTCCTTGACCAGCTCGAAGATCACGCCCATGGCCTTGGCGGTGTTGAAGTCGTCGTCCATGGCCTCCTCGAACCGCCGCTCGAAGTCGAAGAAGGAGTCGGAGAGCTCCACCTCCCTCTGGGTGCGCACGGGGGCCACGCGAGTGGCGGGCTTGGCAAGGAAGCTGTCCAGGGCGAAGAGGCAGTTCTCCAGCCTCTCCAAAGCCCGTTGCGCCTCCTCCAGGGCCTCCGGGCCGAAGTCTATGGGGCTCCGGTAATGGGTCTGGAGGGTCAGCATACGGACGGCGTCCGGGGGGTATTTCTTCAGTATCTCCCGCACCAGGACGATGTTCCCCAGCGATTTGGACATCTTCTCCTCGCGGATGTTGACGAAGCCGTTGTGTATCCAGTAGCGGACGAAGGGTTCCTGCCCGGTATAGGCCTCGGACTGGGCGATCTCGTTCTCGTGGTGCGGGAAGATGAGATCCTGGCCGCCGCCGTGGATGTCGAAACCCATGCCCAGGTAGTGGAGGGACATGGCCGAGCACTCGATGTGCCATCCCGGACGTCCCTTCCCCCAGGGGGAATCCCAGGCCGGCTCTCCCGGTTTGGCCGACTTCCAGAGGGCGAAGTCCATGGGGTGGCGTTTGCGCTCGTCCACCTCCACCCGCTCCCCGGCCCGCATCTCCTCCAGAGTCCTGCGGGAGAGCTTCCCGTACCCCGGGAACCTCTCCACGCTGAAGAATACGTCCCCGTCCACGACGTAGGCGTATCCCTTCTCCAGCAGGCCCTGTATCATCTCCAGCATACGGGGTATGGTCTCCGTGGCGCGGGGGGACACGTCTGGCGGCATGACGCGCAGGGCCCGCATGTCCTCCAGGAAGGCCTGCTCGTAGAAACGGGCCACTTCCTCGGGTGTCTTTCCCTCCTCCATGGCGCGGGCGATGATCTTGTCGTCCACGTCGGTGAAGTTCTGCACGCAGTAGACCTGGTATCCCTTGTACTGGAGGTAGCGGCGGATGACGTCGAAGACCAGGTAGGCCCTCCCGTTTCCCACGTGGATGTAGTTGTACACCGTGGGCCCGCAGACGTACATGGACACCTTGCCCTCCTCGCGGGGCACGAATTCCTCCTTCCTGCGGGTCATGGTGTTGTAAACCCTGAGGCCCATGGCCTTTTTCAGTCCTCCCCTTCGCTCTCCGTGCCGCCCCCGGATCTTTTCCGCCGCGCGCCGCTTCCCTCTCCCTTCCTCGCGGCGCTCCCTTCGCCCTTCCCGCGGGATGAGCCTCCACTCGCGGCGGCTCTCGCGCTGCCCTCTTCCGCCTCCCCGGTCAGCCCTATCCTGCGCTCCACGGTCTTGAGCTCCTCCTCGGCGCGGCGCAACTTCCTCTCCGCGCTCTCCAGCTCGCGGTGGGTCTTCTCCAGCCTCTCCTCCAGTTTGCGTATCATCCCGTCCAGCGCCTCGATCCTGTCCATCACCGGGTCGGGGATGGCCTCGTGATGGAGGTCTATCACCGGTTCACCCTCCCTTACCACCACCTTCCCGGGCACCCCCACCACCGTGCACCGGGGAGGGACGTCCCGGATGACCACCGCCCCGGCTCCCACCTTGGAATCGTCGCCTATGGTTATGGGGCCCAGCACCTTGGCCCCGGCGGCGATGACCACGTTCTTCCCCACCGTGGGATGGCGCTTGCCCTTTTCCTTTCCGGTTCCTCCCAGGGTCACCCCCTGGTAAAGGGTGACGTTGTCCCCTATCTCCGCCGTCTCCCCAATCACCACCCCCATGCCGTGGTCGATGAAAACGCCCTTTCCGATGCGGGCTCCCGGATGTATCTCGATTCCCGTCAGCCAGCGGTTAAGGTGCGAGAGGAGACGGGGGACGAGGGGAATGCCGCGGTTCCACAGCCAGTGGGCCACGCGGTGCATCCACAGGGCGTGGACGCCGGGATAGGCCAGGATTATCTCCAGGGCGCTCCGAGCGGCCGGGTCACGGTCCCGTACCGCCTGTATGTCCTGTTTCAGGGTTTCCAGTATCTCCCGCAGCATCCACTCTTCCTCCTCTTCCCGCGGCGTAAAGAATATTATAAAGGTTGCCGCTCGGAAAAGGACTGCGCACTTTTCCTGGGAAGCCGGGTTTTGGCCGCCGCGGGTGTCTCGGAGGACGAGCCCGCCTCCATCCTCCCCTGCGGGGCCGCACGGGCCAGTCGCAGCGGAGCCTGCGGAGCGATACCGTTACCCGGAGGCCCCGAAATTTATACCCATGGGGGTATCACGATTCAAGACCTGACCCCCTGGAGTCTTCGGAGGCATTCGTCCCTCCCCAGCACGTAGAGCAGGTAGGGAAGGGCGGGACCGCGGTCCCTTCCGGTGAGGGCCACCCGAAGGGGCATGAGGATCTCCCTGGGCTTCAGGTCCCGCTCGTCGAAGGCGTGGCGCAGCCTGGCCACCAGGTGATGGGCGTGCTCCAGATCCCGGATCCCCTCCTCCCTCAGAATCTCCTCCGCTTTCTCCAGGACCCTCCCGGCGACCTCACCCCGCAGCCATTCCGCAGCGCGTTCCCCCGGTCGTGCGGGCTCGCCGTAGGCCTCCAGGTAAGAGGGAAGCTCTCCCAAATTGGTAATATTATCCAGAACGGATTCCAACATGACCGCAAAGAGAGGGTGCCCCGACCAGCGTGGGGCGTAGACCCCGGCGACCCTCACCAGTTCGTCCAGGGGCATGCGGCGCAGGTGCTTCCCGTTAAGCCAGTCCAACCGTTCCCGGTCGAAGACCGCCGGGCTCCGCGAGAGGTCGCCGATGTCGAAGAGTTCCACCAGCTCCGAGAGGTCCAGCACTTCCCTGCCCTCCGGCGGGGACCAGGAGAGGAGGGCCAGGTAGTTGGCCAAGGCCTGGGGGAGGTAACCCATCTCCCGGTATTCGCGGACCGAGGTCGCTCCGTGGCGCTTGCTCATCTTGCCCCCGTCGGGCCCCAGGAGCAGGGAATGGTGCAGGTACATGGGCGCCGGATACCCGAGTGCCTCGAAGAGCAGCACGTGGCGGGCGGTATTGGTGAGGTGGTCCTCGCCTCTTATGACGTGGGTTATCCCCATGACCGCGTCGTCCACCACTACGGAGAAATGGAAACCGGCCCGCCCGTCGGAACGCATGATGATGAAATCCCCGAAGGAACCCGGGGGGAAGCGGACCAGCCCATGCAGGAGGTCCTGGAAGACGACCTCCTTTTCGGGTAGCCGGAACCGGAGGGCCGGTCTCTCGCCACGCCCTTCCCTCTTCCTCACCTCCAGCGGTTCAAGGTCGCGGCAGGCACCGTCGTAACGGGGAGACTGCCCCTCGGCCAGGGCCCTTTCTCTCTTCTCTTCCAGCTGTTCCGGGGTGCAGAAGCACGGATAGGCCATCCCCTTCTCCACCAGCAGGCGTGCGTGTTCGCGGTAGACCTCTCCCCGTTCGCTCTGCCGGTAGGGGGCATGAGGCCCGCCCACGTCGGGGCCCTCGTCCCAGTCCAGCCCCAGCCATTTGAGGTCCTCGAGGATGGACTCCTCCATCTCCCGGCTGGACCTCTCCACGTCGGTATCCTCTATGCGCAGGATGAAAGAACCGCCTTGTCCGCGGGCGAAAAGCCAGTTGAAAAGCGCCGTCCTCGCCGAGCCCAGATGCAGGCGGCCCGTCGGAGATGGGGCGAACCTCACCCTGACCATATACTGCCCCTTTCGCACAAGAGGTCCGTCGTCCGCATCCTGTAGATGTTCGTGTTTATCAGGCCTTCCGTAAAGCCGGCCCCAGAGATCGCCCCCTTCGCCCTGTCAGACTGCATCCAGCCTTGTCAGGACCACAGGGTGGCCTCCCGGCCTGCCTTAAACCCGAAAGCGCCTACCCGATGGAGGGCATCGACCCATAGCGAGCCATGACATCGACGGCGCTTTGCCGCCTAACCGGAAAAGCCGGCGCTTTCACCAACCCTGTCATGACGATCAAGAGGAATCCGCCAGATCATGTTATATTACCATTTATTGCCTGGATCGGGTTTCACGACATGCACAACGCGCTCAACGCGGGGTAACCTCCACGAGCAGGTCGCCCTCCTCGCTCAGCTCCCATTCCACGTCGCTCTCCACTTGGAAAGCCCTCTCATAGAGTCCCTGGGCCAGCCCCACGCCCAGAAGGGGAAGGGCCACGTTCTCCACCTTGACCTGCACGCCTCTTCTTCCGACGCGCAGGTAACGGAGGTACCCGAGCCCCCGGATGGCCAGTTTCTCGCGCATCCCCTCCTCGCCGGCCACTTCCTCCACGGCGAAGAAGCCGGACTTCACGAAGCGCTTCTGGGCCTCCACCACCACCCGCGGGATGGTCTCGCCAAGTTCTCTCTCCAGCTCCTCGAAGACGGGGTCGATCATGGAAGGCCCGGTCATGACCATCCTCCGCCCGGTGACGGAACTGCGGATGGAGCCGTTGGCCAGGTCCCACCTGAACTCCTGAAGGGCCAGGGGTGCCCCGCAGTTCTCGCACCTCTCCGGCCTGAAATCACCCGGCTTGTACTCCCTTTCGTACCCTCTCCACCGCAGCCTGTCCTTCAACTCGGGGGGATTCTCCGCCTCGAAGACGGTGATGCGGTAAATTCCGGGTGCCGTCTCCTCGTACCTGACGCCCGGCTCCCTTCCCACGATGGCCTCCAGCGACCCGGCGAAATTGCCCACCGCCAGGGGCACCGAGTATGGGCGCTCGGCGATGACGGCGATGAAGTCCCCCTCGCCTCCCTCGTACCTCACATCCTCCAAAGAGAGCTTTCCGTAGCCCATTGCCCTCCAGATGAGAAAGGTGGAATCGAACACCAGCCGGAGGTCTATCTCCCGTTTCCTGATCGTCTCCTTGACGTCGTCGGGGACCACGAAGCGCATGTATTCCCTGGTGGACCTCCGCGATGCGTCGATGACCAGCCGCTCAATGGGTACACCGATGATCTCGCCGATGCCCTGGAACAAGGGGTCGAAGTTCCCGCACTCGAAGAGAACCAGGCGTTGCCGGGCGTCCCTCTTCGCGGTGATGACCCCGTTGTCCATCCATACATGCTGGCTGCTGATGTAGAGGGGAAGCCCGCACCGGGTACAAGTGTCGGTTTCCGTCATGTCCGCCTTCCTTTCGGTTTCGTGCTTTTCCGCGCTTTCCTCGACCCGCCGGCACCACATTCAATGCCGAACGGGATGAGGTTAAACGAACCGTGTACCCTGGCAGGCCGATATCCCGGGGGCAATCGTCCCGGACGTCGAGGACATCATCGCCGTGCAGTTATTTTAGCCGCCGTGACCAATGGGGGGCAACAAGCACCCGCCGATGTTCGGCACGTTCGACCCCACGGAAAGACGAACAGCCGAGGCGAATCCGGTTCCCCGGCCGTTAAAACCCGTCCCGGGCCGGGTCGGCTTCCCACCTTTACCCGGTAGGGCTCATTTCCCTGCCTCCACTGGGAGGGGGAATCAGCGATCATCCCGAGTTTTCGGGCACAAGGGACTTGTTGTCCTCCGCCTCCCGCGGGAATGGGAAAAGGAACAAAGTGAGGAGTGTCGACGAAAGGACCCGCGGCGTCTCCTGTGGGCGTCGGAGGAGACGGCTGCGTACCTTTCGAGTGCGCCTGTTCCTCAAGCGATGATGCACCGTGACGGGTGATGGGGAAGGGTGCGTGAGATATCCTCTTGACCATCATGTCGAGAGGGCGAAAAGTCCTCCCGGCGTCCCCCCGCAAGGGTTCCTTGAACTGAGCCGCCCTATGATGCTATATATTTCTACACCTATGAAATAACGAACGAACGCAGCCCTTCGACCATATGAAGCCGTCTATAAAAGGAGAGCAGGATGAACGACACCTTTGAGCTCTACGGGAGGACGTTCAAACCGGGAAAGGTCCTGGACAACCCGGACGACGAGCAGCTGCGGGCCTGGGCTATCGAGCAGGGCGGGATAATAACCCAGGTAGGCAACCTGGCGGTGATCACCAACGTCAGGAGCAGGAGCGCGAAGTTCACCGAGATCTACCACGGCAAGGACCCGGACGAGAAGGACCTGGCACTTCTGGAAGAGGTCTTCGACTACCTGAGGAACAAGGAGGTCATCCGGCTGGACAGGCGGATGTGCACGCACCCGGACTTCCACTTTCACGCCCGCGTCTACATAACCTCCGAATATGCCCGCATCCCCCTCATGTGGGGCAACACCCTGTTCCCCATCGAGGACAAGGACGACGACCCGGACTTCGTCACCATCACCGTGGCCGAATGGCCCACACGGCGCGTGATGGTGTTCCCCGAGCAGGGAATCACCATAATCCTGGGCAGCGATTACAAAGGCGAGAACAAGAAGGCCATGCTGCGCCAGCTCATGTACGCGGTCAAGAAAAGAGGGTGCCTGGGATTACACGCCGGCTCCAAAGTCATCAGGGTCAGGCGCGGGGGCCAACTCACCGACGTGGGGTTTCTCTTCTTCGGCCTGTCCGGCACCGGAAAGACCAGCCTGACCTGCCACTCCCACTGGCTGGAACACCCGGAGCGGGTGATCATACGCCAGGACGACGTGGTCATCCTGCGTCCGGACGGAAGCGCGCTGGGCACGGAGAGTTCATATTACGTGAAGACCGACGCCCTGGACCTCGACTCCCAGCCCCTACTCTACGCCGCCTGCCTCTCGCCGCGCACCATTCTGGAGAACGTCAAGGTGCACAAGGAGGACCGGCGGATAGACTTCCACGACACCTCCATCACCTCCAACGGCCGGGCCATGGTCAAGAGGAGCGACGTGGCTTTCACCGACGACCGCATCGACCTGGACAAGGTGCAGAACGTGGTCTTCATAACCCGCCGCAACGATGTCGTGCCTCCCGTGGCCAAGCTCAGCCCGGAATTCGCCGCCGCGGTCTTCATGCTCGGCGAGTCGGTCGAGACCTCGGCCGGCGATCCCACCATGGCCGGGAGGGCGATCAGGGTTGTGGGCACCAACCCCTTCATCATCGGGCCCGAGGCCGAGGAGGGGAACATCTTCCTCTCCATACTCAGGGCCAACCCGGACATCAACTGTTACCTCATCAACACGGGAAGGGTTGGCGCCAAAGAGGGATCGGAGGGGGAGAAGATAACCATCAGGGATTCCGCGAAGATAATCGAGATGATCGCCCGCGACGAAATCAAGTGGAAGGAGGACTCCTTCTGGGGTTACGAGGTGCCCGAGGAGGTGCCGGGCATAGATTACCAGCGATTCGACCTGGAGAACTTCTACCAGCCCGACGAGATCGAGTCCCTCAACAAATCCTTACGGAGGGAGCGCATAGAGTGGCTGGAGAGGTTCGAGGGCTTGGACCCGGACATCCTCGAGGCCATCCAGGGAGGATGACCGCGCCCCACTGCGTGGAAACCGCCTGTCCGCCGGACCGCCACTGTCACCTCCCGCTGACCAGGAAACGGACGTTGTCGCCGATGTCCACGGCATGGTCGGCGATGCGCTCGAAGAAGCGGGCGACCATGATCACCCTCACGGCCACGTCGAGCTCCTCATCCCTGCCCCGGTCGAATTCCCTGAAGAAGCCGCGGTAAAGCCGGTCAACCGAATCGTCCATGGCCTCCAGCTCCCGGGCCATGCCCGCGTCGCGCTCCTTGAAGCCCTCCAGCGCCCTTTCCACCAGCCGCAGGGAACGGCGAGCCATCTCGTCGATGGCTTCTTTTATCCAGGAATGGAGGCTCACCGCGCGGATGTTCTTCACCGCCACCGCGATATCCTCGCACAGGTCGGCCATGCGCTCGAATTTCTGGGCGATGCGCATGATGACGACGATCATGCGGAGGTCCACGGCCACCGGGGCTTGCAGCGCCAGGAGCTCAAGGCCTTCTTCCTCCAGCCGGTTGCGGTAATCGTCGAAAAGGTGGTCCCCGGCGATGATCTCGTCGGCGGCGACATGGTCCAGCTCCAGGAAACACAGGCGGGTCTTCTCCATGGTGGCCAGGAGTCCGCCGCCCATGCGCAGCAATTCCACGTATAGCTCGTCAAGCCTGTGGTGAAAGTCCCTTCGCGGCTCCACCATCATTCCTCCGTTAAGAGATGCCGGTTTCATCCAACGGCCACCGAAAACACGGGGAGGGCGTTTCCACGAGCGGGAGCAACCCGTGCGGCTCGACGAGCCCCGCCGAAGAAGCTCTTGCCGCCTCCCGTTTCCCTCCCCCTATGCTCGACCCGTGGTGCATCCGGCCTCCTGCGTTCCCGGAAACTGGCACCCGGACAGGAGGCGAACCGGAGGCCGAAACGGTCCGCCCGCCCGGGCCCCTCGTCTTTCCTGCCGAGGCCCCTTCGCAAGGCTCGTGTGGAGCGCAGCTCATCCGCGAGCGGCTCACCGCCCTGTGGAGCGATCCGCGGACGCTAGTCCCATCTCGAAGATTCAACCGAACCTCCCGGTGATGTACCTCTCCGTTCGCTCGTCCGCCGGGGCGGTGAAGAGGGCGCCGGTCTCCCCGAACTCCACCAGCCGCCCGGGGTCTCCCTGCTTCTCGATGAGGAAAAAGGCCGTGTAGTCGCTGACCCGGGCCGCCTGCTGCATGTTGTGGGTCACGATTACAATGGTATATTTTTCCTTCAACTCGGCCAGAAGGTCCTCGATGCGCTGCGTGGCTACAGGGTCCAGGGCGGAGCAGGGTTCGTCCAGCAATATGACCTCCGGCTCCACGGCCAGGACGCGGGCGATGCAAAGGCGCTGCTGTTGACCACCCGAGAGGGCCAGAGCCGGTTCCCTCAGCTTGTCCTTCACCTCCTCCCAGAGCGCGGCCCGGCGCAGGCTGTTCTCCACTATCCCGTCGAGCGTCCCGCGGTCCTTGATCCCCAGAACCCGGGGACCGAAAGCGACGTTGTCGTAGACGGTCTTGGGGAAAGGATTGGGCCTCTGGAAGACCATCCCCACTCTCCGCCGCAGGGAGGTCACGTCGCAGTCCCTGCCGTAGACGTCCTCGCCGTCCAGAAGGACCTCGCCCTCCACGCGGCATCCCTCCACCAGATCGTTCATGCGGTTGAGGCAGCGCAGAAAGGAGGACTTGCCACAGCCGGAAGGCCCTATCACGGCGGTAATCCTCCTCTCGGGTATGTTTATGGTAATATCTTCCAATATCTTCCTGGTCCCGTAATAGAGGTTCAGACCCCGAAGGCTGAACTTCACCCTCTCCGCCGAAGCATCCTCTTCGCGGGCGCTGGCGAGCTCCCGGAAGCGGGGCGCCGCGCCTCCACCTGCACTCTCCATTACCTCGCGCCGGGGATAGGTCCTCCCCATCAGGGCAAGAATACCCACCGCCCACATCCTTTCATGTCCGATAGCCCATCCGCTTTCTGAGCAGCTCCGCCGAGGCCCTGGCCGCCAGGTTGAGCACCAGCACCGCGAGAAGGAGGAAGGTTGCCTCACCGCTGGCCACCCGGAACCAGTCCGGCACCAGAGCCCCCTCCGTGTACATGTGCCATATGTTGGCCGCCATGGGCGCGGCCGGCCGGAACGGCGACCAGGGTACCTTGCGCACGAAGAGCCCCACGGTATAGATTACGGCGGCACTCTCGCCCACTATCCTTCCCACCGTGAGGACGGCCCCGGTGGCGATGCCCGGCATAGCCACGGGGAGTACGGCTTTCTTGACCGCCTCCCACCGCGTGCAACCCATGGCCAGCGCCGCCTCGCGGTAGGAGCGGGGCACGGACCTGACGGACTCCTCAGCGGAGCGCATGACAGTCGGCAGGTTCAGCAGGGTCAGGGTCAAAGCGCCGGCAAGCAACGAATAACCCAGTCCGAGGTAGATGACGAAGACCAACATGCCGAAGACGCCGAAGACCACGGAGGGGACCGCGGAGAGGGAATCCGCCCCGAAGCGTATCAACCGCGACATCCGTCCATCTCCCGCGAACTCCGACATGTAGATCGCCGCCCCCACCCCAAGGGGGATGACCAGGAGGAGGGTGAGGGCGGCAAGGTAAAAGGACGATACCACCATAGGCCAGATTCCCCCTCCCTCCCGCATGGCCTGAGGCTTGCCGAAAACGAAGGAGGGGTCGAGCGCCGTACCCAGGCCGTTCCAGAGGACGAGCGCGATGATCGCGGCCACGACGGCCAGCGCCGCCATGGCGAGCGTCCATATCACCCCCGTGGCCAACCGATCGGCCATCGCCTGCCTGGAGCGCGGGGCACGAGCCCGCCGCGCCGGGGCCGCCCCTCTCGATGTGCCCCGGCCGGACTCCCAGGGCATGCCCGCTTTATCCAAGGCCACAAAAGCGTTCCTCTCGCCCATCACTCCACCCATGAATATCCGTGCCCAGTCCTGGAGACCCGGCGCACGAGCATCACCAACCCCATGGCCAGCAAAAGTAGGACCAGTCCCATGGAGAAGAGAGCCGAGCGCTGGATGCCGGTGGATTCACCCATCTCCATGAGTATCTTGGTGGTCATGGTGTGGGTGGGCGAGGTGAGGGATGTGGGGAACACAGAGGCCGGGCCTATGACCATGGCCACGGCCATGGTCTCTCCTATAGCCCGGCCCATCCCCAGGACGATCGCGGCCATTATGCCGTTCTTCGCGGCCGGGAGTATGATCCCCTTCACCGTCTGCCAGCGGGTTGCCCCGAGGGCCACGGACGCCTGGTAATAGGACTTGGGCACGGCTTCCAGGGCGTCCCTCGATATGGTGGTTATGGTCGGCACCACCATCACCGCCAGTATCACGGACGCGGTGAGTATCCCGCTGCCCGAGGTCCCCGTCGCCTTCCTTATGAGGGGGACGAGGACGGTGAAACCCAGCCATCCCAGGACGATGGAGGGGATTCCCGCCAGGAGTTCCACGGCCCTGCTGATGATCTCGCGAGGACGCCGAGGGGCGACCTGGGTGAGGAAAAGGGCCAAGCCCAGGGCTAGGGGGGTGCCCAGGAGCAGCCCCCCGGCGGTGGTGACAAGCGTACCGACGAGGAAGACGAGCATCCCGTAACGCCCCTCCCCGGGATCCCACTCGGAGGAGAAGAGATTTGCCGGTCCGGCATGCCTCAGGCTGGGAAAGGCCTCCTTGGCGACGAAGAAGACGACTAAGGCAAGCCCCAGCACGACCACCATGGCCGCCGTCATAAGTATCTTCCTCACCAACCATTCCCTGTCTATCACCGTCATCGGGACACTCGCTCCCCTTTTCCCGCCATCTCCATCCGTACGGCGGTCAAGCTAAGGAGGGGCACTGCAAAAGGTGAAGCCTTCATGCAACGCCCGCTCCCATCGCCCTTAGCCTATATCTGCGTCATGGGTATGTATTCCCTGGCCACGACCTCGTTCTGGAACCGGTCCGAGAGGACGAAGTCGATGAAGGCCTTGGCCAGTCCGGTTGCCTCGCCCTTGGTGAACATGTGCAGGTACCTAGAGAGCGGGTAGGTGTTGTTCACCGCGTTTTCCTTGTTCGCTGCCACCCCGTCGTACTTCAGGGCCTTGACCGAGTTGTCCAGGTACCCTAAAGAGATGTACCCGATGGAGAATGGGGTGGATGAGACCGTCTGGCGCACGATGCCGTTGCTGTTGCACTCGATGGCGCCGGCCACCGGCTTTTCCTTCTTCAGGGCCTTCTCGTCGAACATCTCGCGGGTGCCGGAAGCCTCGTCGCGGATGACCACCTTTATGGGCTGGTCCGGTCCTCCCACTTCCTTCCAGTTGGTGATCTTCCCAGTGAAGATGTCCTTGACCTGAGCGGCGGTGAGGTTGTCCACGGGAACGTCCTTGTGGGCTATGACCACGATGACGTCGAGGGCGATCTTGTTGTCCACGAGCCCCAGGCCCTTCTCCTCGTCCTTGAGCTCGCGGGAGGAATCGCCGATATCCACCACGCCCTCTGCGACGTTGGAGATGCCCACACTTGACCCCCCACCCTGCACGTTGACCGTCACACCCGGGTTCTCATCCATGAACATCTCCGCCGCTTCCTGGGCTATGGGAAGGACGGTGGTGGAACCGGAGAGGTTCAAGATACCCGAAAGCTTTGGCTCCTGCTGCCCTCCCTCCACGCTCTCGTTCCCGCCGCATCCCGCTGCCAGCATCAGGAGCAGCGACGCCATCACGGCGAAAGCGGCGAAAACGTACCTTTTGACTGACATACCTACCTCCTTCTTCTTTTCCGCCGGGCATCCGCTCCCGGCCGCCTCGAACACAAACGCGCGTCCGTCACGTGGGGGAACCCAGGCCTCCGCCATTCCTTTTTCCCACCAAACGAATTAAAGGCATGGCGTTTAAAAGCGGGTTGATGCAAGGTAAATTCTTGAACAAGGGCAGTTTAACAGGTGTTTAACCGCGAGCGATGAATCGGCTTTGGCCTTTATGCCGGTGAACCCATCCCCCGATCGCCTCCCGGGGGCCGTGGAAGGCGCACGGAGAAGGCAGACCCCTCTCCGGGCTCGCTCTGCACGCTCACCGTGCCGCCGTGCAGTTCGGCGATGTGCTTGACGATGGACAAGCCCAGCCCCGTGCCCCCCGTCTCCCGGGAGCGCGCCCGGTCGATACGGTAGAACCTTTCGAATATGCGCGGGAGCTCCTCGGGGGGCATACCCACACCCGTGTCCCTGACCTCCAGGACCAGGGCACCTTCCTCGGCCCGGCAACCCACGAATACCCGCCCTCCCGGACGGTTGTATTTGATGGCGTTGTCCAGCAGGTTGTCCAGGAGGGTGGCCAGGAGCCGCCGGTCCGCCGTCACCATCATCTCCCCGCAAGATGTGGCGTCCATCTCCACTCCGTATTCAGCGGCCAGCTTGGCCTTGCCCTCCAGTCGCTCGTCCACCAGTTCGCGCAGGTCTATCTCCTCCATCCTCAAGACGGTCTCGCCCGCCTCCAGACGGCTCAGGGCTAGCAGGTCCTCCACCAGCTGGGAGAGCCTGGAAGTCTCGCGGTCCAGGTCGTGGAGGAACCTCTCAGCCGTCTCCCTCCTCTCCAGGGCCCCGCCCAGCAGGGATTCCACGAGGGCGCGCACTGTGGCCACCGGGGTGCGCAGCTCGTGAGAGACGTTGGCCACGAAATCCTGACGTATGCGGTCCACGCGCCTCAAGAGGGTGACGTCCTCCAGGGTGCTCACGGTGGCGGAGACCTTCCCGTCCGCTCCGATCACCGGCTGCGACTTCAGGTGCAGGGTCATGCGGCGGGGGTAGAGGAGCTCCATCTCCCTCTCCACCTTCTCCCCCGCCGCGGCAATCCTAACGGCCTCCTCCAACTCCGTGCCCGTGAAGACCTCGACAAGCCTCCGCCCGCTCGCCTTTTCGAGCCTCACGCCCAGGATGGCCTCCGCGGCGGGGTTGAGGAGCAGCACGCGGTTCTCCCCGTCGGCGACCAGAATCCCCGTGGACACGTTCTTCAATATGGCTTCCAGCTTTTTCCTTTCCGAGTCCAGTTCTTCCACGCGCTTGCGTACTTCACCGGCCATGACGTTGAAGCTCTCGGCGAGCTCCGAGAAATCAGCGATGCGGGGCGCGGTGACCCCTCTCTCCAGCTCCCCCCTGGCCACGGAGGCCACCGCCTCCCGTAGTTCCCTCAGCGCCCCCATCACCGTCCTTTCCGTCCAGAGGCTGGCGCCCACGATGACCAGCAGTAGCAATCCGAAGGCTGCCAAGAATATCCACCAGACCCTGAGGATGACCGGCATCACGTCCTCCTCCTGAACGGAGACGCGGGCCGCCCCGACGATCTTCCCGTCCACCTGCACCGGAGCGGCCGCGTAGATGAACTTCTCGCCCAGGGTGCGCGACTCGCGCCGGGCCGAGGAGACCTCGCCGCGCAGGGCTGCCGCCACCTCCGGCCTGCCGGCGTGGTTCTCCATGTGTTCGGCTGGGTATTCGGAGTCACCGAGGACCTTCCCCTCCGTGTCGATGAGGGTCAGCCTCACGGGGAGTTGGCCCGCCAGATCCTCGAGGCGGTCGTCGATCTCCTCCACGGACATCCCCTCGCGGAAGTATGACTCCGCGTGCCCGGCAAAGAGCTGGGCCTGCACCTTGAGGTCCCTGCTCTCCCTGGAGAGGGTGTAATTCCTGATGGGAACGATTACCAGTAAGGAGAGAACGACCAGTATCGCCGCGACGATGGCGGTATAACGGGTTATCAGGATGCGATTCAGGCTCTTCAACGTCCTAACCGCCGGCCTCGAACCGGTAGCCCACCCCACGCACGGTGATTATGCGGCTGGGGCGGGACGGATCCGCCTCGATCTTCTCCCGCAGCCGCCTTATATGCACCTCCAGGGTCTTGCTCTGGGCGAAGTAATCGCCCTCCCAGACCTGGCTCAGGAGGTACTCGCGGGGAAGGGCCTTTCCGGGATGGCGCATGAAGAGCTCCAGGAGGCGGTACTCCATGAGTGGCATGTCCACTACCCTTCCCCCTACCTTGACCTCATGCCGTTCCCGGTCGAGAATGATGTCTCCGGCCCGCAGGAGACCCTTCTCCTTACCCTCTCTCTCCTCTCTCTCCCTCGCCCAGCGGCGCAGGACGGCCTTGACCCGTGCCAGGAGCTCCCGCATGTTGAAGGGCTTGGTAACGTAGTCGTCGGCTCCCATCTCCAGCCCGAGGACCTTGTCCACCTCGGAATCCTTGGCCGTGAGCATGATCACCGGCACATCGCTATCCCTGCGCAGCCGACGACATATCTCCATGCCGTCCACGCCCGGCAGCATGAGATCAAGTATGACCAGGTCGTAGCCTCCCTCCAGGCATTTTTCCCAGCCGCTCTCCCCGTCCAGGGCGACGTCCACCCGAAACCCTTCCCTTTCCAGGTTGAAGGCCACGGCTTCCGCCAGCGGTCTCTCGTCCTCGATGATGAGTATCCTCTTCACGTCTCCCCTCGTTACCGACAGCTCGATTAACGGGCTCCTGAAGTAATATACATCAACGGCCTCTTAAACCGAATGTGAGGGAAACGGACCGCGGCCAGAGAAGGGGCGGAGAACCGGAAACCGCGGGTACGGTCGGGGGTAGAATTGTAGGAGATGACGAAATCCAAAACGCGTAGCCAGGGATAAGAAGGCGAGGGCATGGATCAACGGGACCTGGGACGATTCTGGGGCCTTTCCCCGGAGGAAGCGCTTAGTCGCCTGGAGTCCTCTCCTCAGGGCCTGCGTTCGGAAGAGGCGCTACGCCGGCTCAAACTGTACGGGCCCAACCTGCCGAGTAAGGAGAGGAGGAGAGGCATTCCCTCCCTTCTCTTAAACCAGTTTCGAAGCCCCATCATCCTCATCCTGGTCTTCGCGGCCTCGGTATCCTTCTTCCTGCACGACCCCTCGGACGGCATCATCATCCTCTCCATCGTCCTGATAAGCGGGCTGCTCGGCTTCTGGCAGGAAAAGGGGGCCGCCGATGCCGCGGCCGGGCTCCTCTCCCTGGTGAAGACCAAAGCCCGCGTGCTGCGCGACGGGAAACCCGTGGAGGCGGACGTCGAGGCTCTGGTACCCGGAGACGTGATACTCCTGGCCGCCGGCTCCTCGGTTCCGGGAGACTGCCTGATACTGGAATCCACCGACCTCTACATGGACGAGGCGGTGCTCACGGGTGAGACCTTCCCGGTGGAGAAAAGACCCGGCGTACTTCCGGCGGATACCCCTCTCTCCGGGAGGACCAACACGCTCTTCATGGGCACCCACGTGGTCAGCGGGGAGGCCAGAGCCCTGGTGGTTCTCACCGGTCGGGACACCGAATTCGGAAAGATCTCCGACCGCTTGAGGTCAAGAGCAGCGGAAACGGAATTCGAGCGCGGAGTAAGCCGGTTCGGTTACATGCTCATGGAGGTCACCCTCATCCTGGTGCTCTTCATCTTCGCCGTCAATGTGGCCTTCCATAGACCCGTCCTGGACTCGCTGCTCTTTTCGCTGGCCCTTGCCGTAGGGCTGACTCCCCAGTTGCTTCCCGCCATCATCAGCGTGAACCTCTCCCACGGGGCGCGGCGCATGGCCCAGAGGAAGGTCATCGTGAAGGTCCTGGCCTCCATCGAGAACTTCGGAAGCATGAACGTACTCTGTTCGGATAAGACAGGAACCCTCACCAGGGGCGAGGTCCACCTGGATTCCGCCCTGGGACCGGAGGGCCGGCCGGACCGGAGGGTCCTGCATCTGGGGTGTCTGAACGCCGCCCTGGAGACGGGTTTTCCGAATCCCATAGACGAGGCGCTGCGGCGGGAATGCGACTTCGACCTCAGCGCCTACCGTAAACTCGACGAGATCCCCTACGATTTCCTCCGCAAACGCCTCAGTATCCTGGTGGAGAACGGGGAGGGCGCCCTCATGGTCACCAAAGGAGCCCTGGACAAGGTGTTGGAGATCTGCACTCACGTGGATACTTCCGACGGCGAGACGAAGGACCTGAAAGAGGCGGCCGAGGAGATCCACCGGCTGTCCGAGGAAAAGAGCCGTCAAGGCCTCCGCCTGCTCGGCGTGGCTTACCGCAGGATGCGGGACAAGACGGCCATTTCCACCGAAGAAGAGAAGGAGATGACCTTCGCCGGACTTCTCGTCTTTCACGACCCCCCTAAACCTGGGGTGGAAGAGACGGTGCGGAGATTGCGTGAACTGGGGGTGGAGCTCAAGGTCATCACCGGGGACAGCCCGCTTACCGCCGGGCGGTTGGGGG
This sequence comes from Candidatus Solincola tengchongensis, assembly GCF_015711935.1. Classification (NCBI taxonomy): domain Bacteria; kingdom Bacillati; phylum Actinomycetota; class Candidatus Geothermincolia; order Candidatus Geothermincolales; family Candidatus Geothermincolaceae; genus Candidatus Solincola; species Candidatus Solincola tengchongensis. The sequence goes on along the minus strand of NZ_JACVJJ010000088.1, from coordinate 1,328 downwards.
AGGAGATAGGCATGGCCTCGCCCCGGGTGCTCACGGGCACCGATTTGCACCACATGAGCGATGAAGCCCTTCTGGGCAAGGTGAACGAGGTGGACATCTTCGCCTCCATCGAGCCCAACCAGAAGGAAAGGATAATCCTGGCCCTGAAGAAAGCGGGAAACGTGGTGGGGTTCATGGGCGATGGGATAAACGATGCTCCCGCGCTGCATGCAGCCGACGTGGGCATCTCCGTGGACGGCGCCGTGGACGTGGCCAAAGAGGCCGCTCAGATTGTCCTTCTGGAGAAGGACCTGGAGGTCCTGGTGCAGGGGGTGATGGAGGGAAGGAAGACCTTCAACAACACCCTGAAATACGTGTTCATGGCCACCAGCGCCAACTTCGGGAACATGTTCAGCATGGCCGGCGCCTCTCTCTTCCTGCCCTTCCTGCCCATGCTGCCCGGGCAGATACTGTTGACCAACCTCCTGACGGACTTCCCGGAAATGGGCATCGCCACCGACAACGTGGACCAGGAGCTGGTGCAGGCGCCACGCCGGTGGGACGTGAAGTTCATAAGGAGGTTCATGCTGGTCTTCGGCCCGCTCAGCTCCCTTTTCGATTTCCTCACTTTCGGTGCCCTCATGTTGCTGCTCCACGCCGATGCCTCCGGGTTCCGCACCGGGTGGTTCATGGAGTCCGTGGTCTCCGCCTCCCTCGTCGTCCTGATCATCCGCACACGTAAGCCGTTTTTCCGCAGCCGTCCCGGAAAATTCCTGGCCGTCGCCACTTTCCTGGTCATCCTGACCGCTCTCGCGCTGCCCTTCACGCCGCTCGGCGAGGTCTTCGGTTTCAGGAAAATCCCCCCCGCCTTCTTACCCGTGCTGGCCCTCATCGTCTTACTCTATGCCCTGGGGGCCGAGCTGACCAAACGCCTGTTCTACCGGCATCTCCCGACCTGAGATAAAGGTTCCCGCGCGAAAGGCGTCTTCACCCGGCGCGAGCGGTGGCGGGCGCGGCAAAGAAACCTTATGATTCAAGGAGGATCGCCGGAAGACGCGAGAAAGCGCATGGTCCGGGCATGACGGCAACAAGTGGCCGCCTGTTCTATATGGAGGTGAGAGAGATGCCCACGGCCGAATTCCCGGATGTCGTCTCGGTTATCGTGGAGGTGCCCAAGGGCTCCAAGAACAAATACGAATACGACCGGGAGAGGGGCCGTATAAAGCTCGACCGCGTGCTGTTCAGCGCCGTACATTACCCGGCCGACTACGGCTACGTGGAGGGTACCCTGGCCGAGGACGGCGACGAGGTGGACATCCTGGTCCTCCTCGACGAGCCCACCTTCTCGG
>NZ_JACVJJ010000087.1:0-3499 GCF_015711935.1 Candidatus Solincola tengchongensis | reverse complement strand
CAGGCATCTCGCCGTCCTTTCTATCCGCCTTTGGTGCGGAAGCCCGGTATGATAGATGCCGGTGGTGTTTCCTACACCTCCTTTCATGGACACCTCCTTGCTTCGCTTCTTGTGCTACAGAGCGAGTATAGGGGGTGTCCACCATGTTCCTGGGCCTGGGCACCCGTCCCTTTCCGTCCCCGACACCCACCGCCTCGGCGACCGGATAGGGCAATCCCTTCTGGCAATAAAGGCCGACAATCTCGTGCCCTGGAAATTGCTCGTCTTGCATAAGGAGGGCGGGGCGGTCCTCGACCGTTTTCAAACCCTGGAGCGCCCTCTAAAAGGGTGTGACATCCGTCTCACCTCAGCCGAGCCTTTCCGTTCCCGGAAACGGTCGGGAACGTCGCCGAGCCAATCTCCGGACAGTTCCCCGTTGACTGCGGGGTTCCGCCGCCCTTCCCCGTGGCGGAAGGGCCTGCCCGGGGACGAGCCGTCGAGAACCGGGGCGCACGGAGAGTCATTCGCAGCGTAAGAAACCAGGCCTCAGCAAGGGAGCTCCTTCTCCCCTCGACCGCCCGGTCGAGGGGATACCCACGGAAAAACGGGGCACCCGCTCGCCGGGGAACCGAAGGCTTTCTTCGAGGATCGATGCCGAGGGCAATGCGTCCGGCCTCGGTTTCGGTCACCGAGGACGGCGACACCGGCACTTTCCGGCGGGAATCTACCGGACATGAAGGTCGAGGAGCGCACCTTGTTATCCCCCCCGCACATGAAACGGAGGGGGAAGGGGTCATAACCACGCCCGACGGTGGGAGTGGCGATCCCGGGTTGGAAAACTACTCGTGCGTCCGCTCCGGTCACCCTGTTAAACAAGAAAACGTCGAGAGGACGAGAGGGGCGGACCCCGCCGCGTGTTCAGGAAGGCCGCCATGTCGTAGAATATCCTCGACCGCAGCGGAGGCTCAACCATGCGGCGGAGAGGGGAAGGCGCGACGTCTTCACGGAGGTCGGGTTCACATGAGGATCGCGGTCATCGGCATGGGATACGTGGGTCTGGTCACCGGGGCCTGCCTCGCGGACCTGGGCCACCTGGTCGCCGGCGTGGACAGGGACGCAGAGAAGGTGGAGCTTTTGAGCCGCGGCGAGCCCACCATATACGAGGTGGGACTCCCCGAGCTCCTGGAACGCCACCTGGACCGCAACCTCTCCTTCACCACCGACGTCCAGGAGGCGGTACGCGAGGCGGAGATCGTCTTCATCACCGTGGGCACCCCCCAGAGCGAGGACGGGAGCGCGGACATGACCTACGTCACGCAAGCGGCGGAGGAGATCGCCCCCGCGGTCACCGGTTACAAGGTCATCGTCAACAAGAGCACCATGCCCGTGGGCTCCACCCGTCTGGTGGAGAGGATAATCCGGGAGCGGGCGGGAGGGGAGGAGTTCGATGTGGTCTCCAACCCGGAGTTCCTGCGCGAGGGGACGGCGGTCCGCGACTTCATGCACCCCGACCGCATCGTCATCGGGACGGACAGCCAGAGGGCGGCAGGCGTCATGACCGAGCTCTACCGGCCCCTGAACGCGCCCCTCCTCATCACCGACCCGGCCAGCGCGGAGATGATCAAGTACGCCTCCAACGCCTTCCTGGCCACCAAGGTCTCCTTCATCAACGCCATCGCCAACATCTGCGAGGCGGTGAACGCCGACGTGAAGGAGGTGGCCCTGGGTATGGGTTATGACCGCCGCATAGGCTTCGAGTTCCTGCGCTCCGGCCCCGGGTTCGGGGGCTCCTGCTTCCCCAAGGACTGCCGGGCCCTCATCGAGATAGCCCGACGCTCCGGTTACAACTTCTACCTCCTGGAAGGGGTCATGCAGGTTAACCGGGAACAGATGGAGCTCATGGTGCGCAAAGCGGAGAACATGCTCGGGGACCTGCGGGGCAAGCGCGTGGCCGCCTGGGGGTTGGCCTTCAAGGCGGGCACCGACGACGTGCGTGAGTCTCCCGCCCTGGAGATAGTGCGCATACTGCTGGAGCGCGGGGCGGAGGTAGTGGCTTACGACCCCCAGGCTATGGACAACGCGCGCCGGGCCCTCCCACACCTGGCATGCGCGGACACTCCCCTGGAGGCGGTGAGGGGGGCGGAGCTCCTGGTCATCCTCACCGACTGGGACGAGTTCAAGCTCGCCGACTTCCATGCCGTGGAAGAGGCCATGGCCAGCAGGAGGATACTGGATACCCGAAACTGCCTGGAGCCCATCTCCGTGCGCCGCCTGGGTTTCGAGTACCAGGGCGTAGGCCGCTGAACCCGCGATGAGGCCCCCTTCCCGAATCAGACCCGGTAGAGATAGGTGATATGCGTTACCTTGACCTTGTCGGTACGTACCGGATCTCGGGCTAAACCCTCGGGATCCCGGCGCAGTCTCCTCCTCAGCCCCCGTTCATACCCCAGGCAGACCCCCGGGGACTCCCGCTCGTAGAACTCGAGGACCTCCTCGGCGGCACTCCTGTTCACCTGGAACCAGGCGTGCGTCCCGTCCCGGAGCTGAATGTGCGGCCTCAGGGCCAGCCCCGATTCACCCATACCCGGCAATAAGATTCTTTCCAGATATACCCAGGCCACTTCCTCCGGCCTTCCCGTCGCCGCCTCCAGGACCTTCCGCCGCCTCGTCGCGTTACTCACGATCACCGCCACCGCCACGAGGGCAAGAACCGCCAGGAGGATCCCCCCGTAGCGGAAGAATTGCGCCAAGGTGATCCCCTTCTCCCCCTCCACCGTGCCCCAATTCCCACTGGCCGCCGGCCAGGACAAGGCCAGCATGGTCGCTCCCGCCGCGAAAAGGAAGGCGGAGGTCACGAGCTGCCTGGTCTTGAACTTCCCGACGGAAGCGCCCAGCTCGGCAGCCAACCCCTCCGGAAGGGGTGGGTTGGAAGGGCGATGCTCGAAGAACTCCTCCCCTTTCATCTCTCACCTCCCCGTGCTCTTTTCGCGCCATAGGAACCTTGACTCTCCCAGATGTCTCACAGGGCACCTGTTGCCAGGAGATAACCCAGTTCATCGCGTTTCCGTGCCTCGAGGCCTTAGTCAAATGTCCTTTCTCTGCTCGCCCCCGGCATAAACCGAGCTCCACGTTTCTCATCGAATGTCTTTAACACTCGTAGACTTCCTCCGCCGCCGAGAGAGGACAGCGCAGAGTTTCGCACTTCTAATCGTCAATCTTGGTTCATATCTGGATCCTTCAAATTATTGAGCACCCACATCAACGCAACATCCAGCAACGACGAATCCAGAATCGACCCGTCTTGGAAGTTGGGCCACGTAAACTATCTTGCTGAAATTCAGATGGGGTGCCTTCCTTTCAGAAAAGGAAGCAACCTTTGTGAAAGGAGCACCCATGCAAGGGTACCAGATCGAGACCGAAGAGGCAGCCCTCGAGCTCATCGAGAACCTCACGGAGCAGGCCTGGGCAAAGATCGAGGAAAGGATCATGTACGCTCTCAAGACCTTCATCGAGGAGCTTT
>NZ_JACVJJ010000086.1:0-20231 GCF_015711935.1 Candidatus Solincola tengchongensis | reverse complement strand
AGTATGGCCCGGCCCAGCTCGAAGACCAACTCCGCCGTCCTTTCCTCTATCTCCTCTATCCCCTTCGCTTCCTCCGCAAGACGTAGTATGATTTCGTTCAGCAAGAGAGATCACCCCTTTCTTCCTGTTAACTTAGCTTGTTTTGTCAGGATGATAGGGTGGTCTCTCGACTCTTTTCAACCCGGAAAGCGCCTACTGAAACGATACAGCACCGACTAACCCCATCCCTTCCCCATCCCCGTCATATGGACCCGGAGGACGTCGTGGTGGAGCGAACCCCTTCCGGTGCCTCCGGCTCGCCCTCGGACGAACCGTTAGCAGCCAGACCAACTCGAGCATGGGATTCCCGCCGCCCGCAAGGTAAGACCCTCCCGAGAACTAACGTCGCAAGAGGGGGAGACTGTGAATCCCCACCGGGCACTGCCGCTAATGGATCTTCACAGGGCTTGGGCGCAGGAATCCCATGGAGGAGGAATCCCATGGAGGATAATCTAAAGGGAGCGGCATATCATAAATGAGGAGAACGGACGTGGATACCGAGGAGTGCGTGCGTCGGGTCGGGACCCGGCCGCCCCGCATTCGGACAGAGAATTGCGATCCCGATGATCGGAGGGAAAAAGCGGAGAGCAGAGGGCTGGCGTCGCCTGGCCGATCTTCCATGGGCGGAGAAAAGGTTCTACTTCGAGGAAAGAGGATTCCGCAGAGGGCCGAGTCGGATAAGGGTCGTCGACGTTTGGCTTGACACGGAAGGTTGAAATGCGGCCTCACCGGATGATGGAGAGCACGGAGGGAAAGCGCGTCCTCTTTAGGATGCCGAACGCCGGACACTGCGTAGCGGTCCTGGTGGCGGCCCTCGCCTTTGTCCTGACGGTCCTCATGCCTTCCGGATGCGGGAAGGCGGAGGAGACCAGGGAAGAGAGCTTGGCCCGGATAACGGAAGCGGCCACCGCCTTCCTGGACGCCCTGGGCGACCTCCGGGTGGAAGTCCTGCGGGAGATGATGACCGATGAATACCTGGAGAACAACCAGGTTCCTGACCCTATCACCAGGAACGACCTGGTGGCCGCACTGGGCTATCTGGCGTCCTACCGCTTTTCCCCCGACCGGGACGTCGTCCTCGCAGATGGGCGGGCCACGGTAACCGTGGCCCTGGAGATAACCGGAAAGGGGGAGAGGGAAGAGACCCTCGCCCTCAAGTTTGAGGAGGGAGCGTGGAAAGTGGACGCCTTCACCGCCCTCGACTGGTCCCGTCGCCACCCACCCTCGGAAGGCGAGGAAGAGAAACGGGCGGAAGTGGAACAGGCCCTGCGGGATTTCCTCATCGCCTGTCTGGACGGGAAAACGGAGTACATCTTCCAGCACCTGAGCCGGGCCTACAAGGAAAAACACCGCCTGGAAAAGCCCTGGACGGCGGCGGAGTTCTCCGGCGTCTTCGGCACCGCCCGCTCCTACGACTTCCACCCCGAGGAGATAGAACTCGAGGATGAAAGCGCCCAGGTGGACGTGACCATCGAGTTCGGGACGCGGGGAAACCTGGAATCGGAGACCTCCCGGGTACGCCTGGTCAGGGAAAAGGGCGCCTGGCTCATCGACGCTTTCCCTTTCTTCATCTATTGACCGCCTGAGCAAGCGAAATCCGCGGTCACGACATTAAATCTCTCCGGACAGTGCTTCATGGGCCTATATTTTCCCGCCGCCAAACTAAGATTTTCATCCGTCGCGTAAACCATCCGTAAGACCTTTCGCTGCCCTAGCGCCAGGTGATGCAAGTCGTAATAAGGGCGCGGATAATGAGCGTTGGAATCGAGGGCCGCTTCTGCCGCACCCGGACTAGGTGATGCAAGGGGTCGACCCCCGATCGACCGCTGCCCCATAAATCTGGCGAAATCCCTCCACGATTGTCCAGGCCTTCCCGGATCCCCCAGTTCCGCACATACAACGCCGGACAAGGCCAATTGGAAGAACAAGCTCGGAGTGGTTCTTCCGGGATGTACTGGGGATACATCCGCTGCTATGCGCAAGAGCGACGGCGCGCGGCACGGCCGGGCATCATCCCGCCGTCATTCAGGACTTTCGCGACGCGGAACGTCATCCGAACCCTGAAGAAGCCCGCCTTGCGAGAGGTCCAGATAGCAGCGTGCGGTGGCGTTGAGGACCGCTCCCTCCGGTTTCAGAAAAAGCCGTTCCGTCCTGCGGCTCACGCGTACCGTTACCCATATATAGCTACCGCTGCCTCCCGTTTCGCAGGAGAGTAGCTGGCATCCATTGCGCCGGGCGTAATCGCCGGCTGCCCCTGCGGGGTCGCTCCCCACCCCGAAGAGGGGGGTTAGCTCCAAGCCGGCGGCCTTGGCCGCGGCGTCGGCTCCCGTCTGGGCCTGTGCCCTGGCCGCGTATAGAAGGGTCACGTCGTGAAGGACGAGCGCGAACAGGAGAATCACCGGCACCAGAGCCGCGGCGACCACGGTTATCCCCGCCGCCTCTTCCCCCGCAAGCCGCCGCACGACTTGCCGGAAAACCCCCACACGGGAGGCCGGATAGAATCCCGGAAAACGGGAGGCCTCCCTTAGGGCGAACCCTGATGGGGCAGGGAATCGATGCCTTTGCTTAAGGGCGGCGCGCGGTCTGCGGTCGCTCATGGCCTCAAGACCTCCAACCCGGGAAACAGGCATTACCGACACCTGCCTCCGGCCATGCCCAATCCCCCTTCAAATCTCGTTCCACGGCGTGGAACACGTCCCCGGGGCTGAGGCTCAAGGACTTCCAAGAGACTGTCCCGCCGTTTGCGGTGCCCCCTTCGCCTGCTCACTCGCAAGACCTTGTCCATCCTCGGACCACGGCCCCCTCACGCTCCCTCCCGATCGTTCTCGATGCGCATCTCCGCGCTGCCGTGAACTGTTACCCGGGGGAAGAACCTCTCCACCACCGGGAGGGCGATGGGGACCTCGTAGTCCACCTCCACCCTTATCCATTCACCGCGCTTCCGTGGGCCACTATCCACCCTGACCGTAAGCCTCTCCTGGTCCAATCCGGAGGCGGCGCGGGCCGCAGCGCCCTCGATGAGGGCCAGGTTCCCGGTCTCCACCCCTTTCCTGGCACCCTCCCGGGCCGCGGCGGTCACAGCAATCTGAGCCCGCATAACCAGGACCGCTTGGGCGAGGAGGAGGAAGAGCAGGAGGAGGAAGGGAAGGACCATGGCGAACTCCGCCGTGGCCTGCCCTTGAGGGTCGCGGAAGAAAAGGTACACGTTCCGGAAAAGGGAGGTCCGGGAGAAGCGCTTCCTACCCCCAAGGACATCGCGCTCACCCGTATGAGAGGGGTATTCCGACCGCTCCTCGACAATCCAGCGACAGTTCGGCACCTTTCCTCCCTTCGCCTCTCGGATACCGTCCCGGCTCCCGCCGTAGCGCGCTTCCTGCCGGGGTGCCTTCCCCATGTGGTCAACGGGCGACGACAGCCCCCCGCCCACGCTTCTCCTCTCTCCTCCACCCGCGCCGCCATGGGGAAGGACACAGCGGATGTTATTGACCTTCGTCATAGGCCAGCCGATCATCCCCGTCGAGAAGCCGCAACCGGCCCGAAGGATCCCCTGTCCCCCGCTTACTCCTCCTACCCGGGGCGTCGCCGCCGGGAGAGGAGGAGAGCAGGTCAGCGTTCCGTTTCCGGCGGCCCGCGTGGAAATGTAAGTTCTTACAGGTAACCTCCTTACCGTGGTCCTCCGGTCCCCGTCACCCGAATTGAGAGGCCCCACTCCGGAGATCCAGCGGGTGAGGCCTCCGGAGGAAGCCGGAGAGAAAACGTGGCCCGAGGCATGCCAGAAAACCGACACACCATTATTGCGCCATTACGGCCCTCCGCTCCGAAAGGCAGGGTGTGTCGTTTCGGATAGGGCCGGAGTTCTTATCGGGACCCTTCCCGGATGGCCCCTCGCGCCCCGACCCCGGGGAGAGGGCTCGGTTGGCTGGTTTCCGGGGGTGGAGGAAGCTATTCCACCGTCTTGAAGCTCTCCTCGCGCTTCCCGCTCTTCACCCCCAGCTTCTTGAGGATCTCCTCCGGTATCTCCGGCGTGACATAGCCCACGATGTCGTTGTAATGCTGGATGAGGAAGCGGTCTCCCCGGCGCAGGCCTATGACCATGTCCGCGGCCTTGGACCTCAACTCGGTGGTGCTTATTATCTTGACCGCCATCTCTCCTCCTCCCCGAAGATTGAAATGTTATATATGTTATATTACATATCAATCAAGCGGGGGTCAAGCCCTGCCGGTCTCGTCGCCTCGCAGACCGGTGGAACACCGCTTCCCCGGAAGGCGAAACCCCAAAGAAAGGGAGAAGCCTCTCTGATATCCTGGCGGAAAACCAAACCAGAAAGGAGTTTCCCCCTCATGAGAATCTCAGTATAAACGGCGATCAAAGTTCTCGCAGGGACTCATCTTTCCAGGACTCTCGGACGGTCCATCGATTATCCTCAAACCCTGATGTGCTTGCCAACGCTGCAGAAGCGAGGTATACGCAAGAAACCGTGAGGAGGAAGACGCGCTCTATATCTGTAGTTCCAAGAGGGAGGCGATGAGCAGCTCAAAGGGAATCCGGCTTGTAGGTCTCGCAGTCAGGTCTTCCTAACGCCCCTGTCCCGTGGACAGGAATAAGGAGTTCAGGGGATATCTACCACGGATTATGGGTCACGCGAGCCTCGCCGGAGACGGGGGACAGGTTCCCTGCCTCGTCACGAACTTGTAGGGCGAAGGAGAGTTCCAACGTCCCGGCGCCCTCTTCGCTCAAGCCAAGGAGGTGGCACAGCACCTCCCAGGGGACGAACATCTCCTCCGTGGCCCCGGGCTCGCTGGGAAGGGGCTTTCCCTCCGCGATGGCGAACCCCTCCTCCCATTTGCCGTTGCAGCCCCCACCATCCGGGGAAACCAGGAGGCAGCGGACCTCATAACACATGGCCCTCCCCAGGCGGCCGTCGTCTCCCGTAGCCGTCCAGGAAAGCCTTATACCCTTTAGGCGGCCGTCTTCCACCACCGCTTCCGCCGCCAGGTCGGTCACTTTCCCCGGCCTGCGGGCGTCCGTCTCCAGGCATCCCGTGTTCCAGGGATCGTGCCCGTATTCCGGCCAGTCGGCGGGTCCTCCCGTGTTTGCGTCCGTCCTCCAGGCCAGGAGCCAACCCTCGCGGGTGCCGCAGAACACCTCGCGCATCCCGTCCGCGTCCAGGTCTCCCACCGCCGGGGTGGCCACCGTCCATCCCCCGGTGAACTTGGGCCAGCCTCGTGCCTCCCCGCCCTCCGCCCGGAAGGCATGCAGGTCGTAGTAGGAGCTGCCCGCCAGGACCTCCTGGACTCCGTCGCCGTCCACGTCCGCCGCCCCGGGGGTCATGAAGAACATCATGTCGTTCATGCGGCGCGGGAAGGTGGCCAGGAGGCGGCCGTCCCGTACGCTCCAGGCGCAGATCTGGTCGTCCGATCTGACCTGATCGGCGGGGAAGAAGAGGTCCAGCGCCCTACCCATGCCCATGGTGGGGGCAACGTAACACATCCCATTTCCTTCCAGCCGCGCGAAGCACCCCCCTCCCAGGGCGCACATGAGTGGCGCGTCCTGGGATTCCGAAGCCGCCCCCAACCTGTCCCCGTCCAGGCTGCGCGGCATACCCAGGGCGTCGACTCCCAGGAAGGAGGTACCGTCCGCCTTGAGGAGATAGGCCGGGCCCGCCGCGCTTGAGATCCCCACCTCCAGTTTCCCGTCCCCGTCCACATCGGCCACCGCGGCGGGCCCGTTGACCCCCTCCACGACGCTGGGGAGCATGCCCGGGGCGGCCATGGCCAGTTTCGCCGGCCATCCCGGGAGGAAGGCGTTGGAAGGCGCCTCCCCCTCCCCGGGGAAGGTCCCGTCCGCCCGCGGGCGGGAGGTGCCTTGGCGGTACACGGCGTAAACCCTGGCGTTCCCCGGCTTGAACCTGCTCCCGGCCGCGCCGCCCATCAAGGGCCCCAGCAGGGGGAGGGCGAGGGAGAGGAGGAAGGTCTCCGCGGAGACCCACGCGGCCTCGTCGGTGTAGGCCTCGTTGGTCCCGCAGATCACCTCCGGCTCCCCGTCGGCATCCAGGTCGGCCACCGAGGGGTTGGTCACTATCTTGCTTCCCCTGGGGACTTTTTCCTGCTCACGGAAGGTGCAGGTGTGGGTGAGGGGATCCATGCGGGCCACCCTCCCGGGGTCCACCAGCTTCACCGGCCACCCCTCAACGGGACTGCCGTCGGCATGCCAGGCGTAGAGGTGCTGGTCCAGACAGGCGGCGATCACCTCCAGACGGCCGTCGGGCGGGACGTCCAGGTCGGCAAGGACCGGGCCCCGCAGGAAGCCGCGGTCCAGGCAGTTCCATCGGTCCAGGCGGTGCACACGGTCGGGAACCACCCGCGAGGCGTACCACTCGGCGGGAAGGGCCCCTTCCGTCCACCAGTCGGCCCGATCGGGGATGGAGTACAGGGGGTTGGAGCGCACCGGGAATCCGGGGAGCAGCTCGCCGGCGGCGTTCCAGGCATAAACCCTTCCCAGGCCGTCGCCGGCCACCACCTCCAACCGCCCGTCGCCGTCCAGGTCTCCAACAGCGGGGGTCCCGGTCACCGAGGCGTAGACCGCCTTGGGCAACCCGCCGGATTCGAAACCCCGCGACCCCAGGTGCAGGGGGAGGGGCGTGGTATGCACCGGCCACCCGGGCAGCTCGGAGAAGTCCTCGCGGAAGGCGTGCACCTCGCCGTTCCCGGTAGCCAGGATGAGCTCGTCGATGCCGTCGTCGTCCAGATCGGCCAGGCGGGGGGAAGCGGTGAGGTCACCGCCCAGCCGGAAGGGCGTGCCCGGGTAGGCATCCGAGTCGTGGAAGCAGAAGAGTGTCTTGCGGTCCTCGCCCCAGTTGCCGCGGTCGTCGCGCACCCGTACCCGTATGGTGAAAGCGTACCGGTTGGGATCACCGTTCCCTCCTCGGCGGGGAATGCTCTCCTGCACCAGGCGGTACACCTCTCCAAGGTCCAGGGTGGCCAGCACCCCTTCGAGGGGCTCGTAGAGGAAGTCGGCCCCTCCCAGGGATTTCCATTCCCCCTCCGCCGGGTTCCAACCCGGTCCCCATTCCACCTCGTAGCCGTAGGAATCGGCGCGCACCGCGGCCACTCTACCCTCTATCTCCATCTCCACCTCGTTGGGGTCCCGCAGTTCGAACCACCGCGGGGAGCGTATCTCCGCCTCCGGAGGTATGCGCCCCTCGGCCACCGCCTGGACCGCCCGCAGGGCGTTCACCCGGCCGTACCCGAAGTAGGGGTCCCAACCCGGCCCGGAGGGAAACCTCCGGGAGGGCCCGAGCAACCCGTCCAGGAGCCCCAGGCTGATCCTCCATTCGCCGGGAGAGAAATCGATGTCGTCGGCGGTCATGGTGAGCAGCTGCTTGACCTCGTTGGCCGAAAGCGGCGATTCCAGCCCTGGGTAGCGCCACAGGTTGCCCTTTCTCACCTGGTCCTCGGCGGCGGAATATACCAAGGCGGCGATGCCGGCCAGCCTCCCCGTGGCCCCTGAGGAATGGCCGTCGGAGGGGGTGGCGAGATGGGTGTGCGCGCCGTAATTGGTAAGCCCTCCCAGATAGAGAAAGGAGGGCGGGAACTGGCGCAGCAGGAAGCATCCCAGGTCCGCGTATTTCTGAACCGCGTTGACCTGGATGGTGCGCTCGTAGGTGGAGGGGTAGTTCTGGTGCGCCGACTCCTCGTCCGCCGCGGAGGCTATCACCGCCACCCCGCGGGACCAGGCATAGTCCACGGCCGCCTGCCCGAAGCTGGAGACGTTCACCGTGCCCAGGGCCTCCAGCACCACCCGGGCCCCGGAGTCGACGGCGAATACCACCCCCTGCGCGAAGCGGTTCACGTCCACGATGAATGAATCGCCAACCCGTATCACCAGGAGCATGGCGTTGGGGCAGGTGCCCGGGATGCCGTTTCCGTTTCCTGCCTCCCCCGCGGCCCAGACGCACTCCGCGCTCCCGTGACCGAAGTCGGCCTCGTCGCGGGGGTCGTTGTCGTCTTCCAGGAAATCCCATCCGGAGATGTCGTCCTGGTAACCGTTGCCGTCGTCATCCTCCCCGTCCGAGAAGGCCCAGATGAGATCCTCGGGGTCAAGGATGCCGTTGGCGTTGAGGTCCGGGACCCGAGGGTCGCCCTGGTAATCCTCCACGTTGAAGACACCGTCGCCGTTTATGTCCCAGCGGTCGGCACCTAGGGGAGGAGTGAGTTCCCCGGGGTTTAGGTATATCTTTCCCGCCAGCTCGCGCATGACCCCCACGTCCTGCCACCGGATACCGCAGTCCAGCACGGCGATGACTACGTCGGGGCGCCCGGTGGTCACCTTCCAGGCCTCGTCCACGGAAGCGCCCATGACCCCCTGGAGCTCTCTGCGTTGGAGGTCGGGAAGGAAAAGCCCTATCATCAGATGGTAAAGAGTGGAAGCGCGCTGCGAGGTGTATTTCCAGTAATCCGGGTCCTCCGGCCGGTAGTCGTCAGGCGGGTTCGCGCTGTGGCAGTAATCCTCGTAGCGGCTGGGATCCTGCCCGGGCGGCGGTGGGGGCCATGGCGTTTCGGCACGCGCAGGCACTGAGACGCATATAAAGACAAGCATGAAAAACATGGCGAAGGCAACCCTTCGCCTCCGTCGTGCCGCCTCTCTCTTTGTGTGCATCTAACCCCCGTTTCGTCCCCCATGAACAATTTAAAATTATATGACCGTTTACTTCCATGGCTCAAGCGGTCGATGTATGGCCCGGCAAGCCCTCAAGACCGCCCCTGATCTTTTTCTGTAGCCCCTCCCGTCTTCAAAGGTGATGCCCGAACGCCATGACGAATCCACCACGCTTTCAAGCTGGCTGGGTCAGCCTCCTGACGCACCGGTACCCGGCCCACGGAGGCGCTCGTAGTTGCTGCGCCGCTCCAGGCCCTCCACGCGGAACAGGGGATCCTCCCCGATGAGCTCGCACAGCTTTTCCATGCTCAACCAGTTGTAATACAGGGGGCGCAGGAAATCGGGGTCGCCTCCACTTCCGAGGAAGGTACCCGACCTTGGAGGACGGCGGCGCACCTCCTTTCCCATGCCGGTGTATTTGTAGACCCTGATCCAGGCGTTGACTCCCACGGTGTCCGGTCGCACGGCGCGGAAGAAGTCCAGGAGGTCGCGGACCTCGCCTTCCTCCTCACCGGGAAAGCCCACCAGCAGGTCCACGGCAACCCGGAGGTCCCGGCGGCGGGCGAGCTCTACGAAGCTCTGCAGGTCGAGCAGCCCGTACTTCCCCGTGGCCAGGGACCGGGAATCCACGGAAAGGGTCACCGAGACGGCGCCGCTTCTGCGCAAGAGTCTGAAGAGCCCCTCGTCATGGGGGAGGGGTTTCATGTACAGGGACCACTCGAGGTCCAGTCCTGAGGAGATCCATAAGTGGAGGAGCTCCTTGCAGGAATCCAGGTCCTGGTTGAACTCGCAGTCGCAGAGGTGCAGCTCGCGCACCCCGGCCTCCCGCAGGGAGGCCAGCTCGGACACCACAGCCCGCGGGTCCCGGGTCCTCCAGGGCAACCCCGCCTCAAGGCAGAAGTCGCACCCTCCGAGACAGCCGGTTTGGGTGGTAAAACCTGCCAGACCCCTCTCCCTGAGGTAAGGCCCGTAGTCCACCCACCGCCCCCTCGCCGGAACCTCTCCGCGGTCGAAGGAATGTTCCCATCCGTCCACCAGGCGCGGCATCTCACTGCCCGCCTCCAGGTAACGCAGGAGGTGGGGGAGGGCCCGCTCCCCCGGACCGTAGACGGCGCAGTCCGCGCCCACGTACTCCGCGACCTCCCTGGGCCCCGCCAGGAGGGCCGTCCCTCCCACCACCACCGGCGCCCCGCAGACCTTTCGCGCGACGGAGATGAGCTCCGCGAACTCGTCGAGGAAGAAGAGGGGGTCGTGATAGAGGGAGGTGTCCAGGTTGCGCAGGGAAAAACCCACCAGGTGGGGACGGAAGGCGGAGAGCCTACCGGACAGTTCTTGCGCCGGCTCCGGCGTGAAGGCCAGGTCCACCACCTCTACCTCGTGCCCTTCGCGGTCAAGGTAATGGGCCAGGTATTCCAGCCCCAGAGGGATCACCGGGGGCTCCAGGTAGCGGTTGGGATTGACCAGAGCCACTCTCATCCCGCACCTCTCCTTTACTCCGCCTCTTCAGGGTGCCTGCTTTTGCGGGCACAAGACAGCTTCGCTCCTTCATCGGGATTCAAACGCCCTCACCAGTATCAAAACGTCTTCACCGACACTTAAATGTTATTCCTCCGCTCAACCCCTGTTATCGATTTACCCCGCTCAATCCTACCATTAATCTCTCTGAACGGCGACAGAAACACTCACCGTTCAGTTCGCCATGAAACTCCTTGAGCCGGGACTCAAGGACACCGCCTTCCACAACCTCAGCCAGGTGGGGAAAATGTCCATATGCGGTCAACGCCATTCTTTTCGGCCTCTGCTCACCGCAAGGCCGGTCCTCAACTTCCGGTGACGCTCCTCACCCTGAGAATCCCCCCTGAGAACACGGAGACCTCCTCCTTGGCCTTTTCTGTCAAGGCGGTTCCGAGGCCCTCATGCCCTTGCATCCCGGGGGGAGTCCCCGGTTGCCCATCTCTGCTGGACCTCCAGCCTCGCAAGCTCCGGCCTCCCGAGGCTTTCGTGTCTTATCCATAGATCGACACCTCTTTCCCGTGGTTATAGAAATCCCACCTCCATCCGGGAGGAGAGAAAAACAACGGGAAAGGTCTTACCGAAGCAAGCGTTCACCAACCGGGGTGATTCCGGTAATATCGCTTGAGAAAGCTCCGACGGAGGGATGATGGGGTGGGTAGTGTCCGGAACACTATATGCCACTAACACATTTCGGGTAGCTCCGTACGTCCTTGGGGAAGGTTGCCACTTACTTGAGATTACACTAACCGGCAAAAGATTAATATATTTTATTTATTCAATATAATAATCTTATAATTTCCACTGAGACATTGTAATTGAGGTGCATCGGGGGGTACGGGACTGGGTCCCCCGCGGGCTGCAAACCCGTCGGCCGGCCGTGAAAAAGCCGGGGTGGGTTCGATTCCCACTGCCCCCCTCCAATTTCACGAACCGTCACCTGCCGCCTACGGGCATTCGGAACGATCGGGGCTTGACCGCCGGGGTTTGAAAGCACGCCTGAAAAGGCAAGCAGAGTCGAGCACATACCCCGCCTGCCGGTCTTGAATCCGCACCTAACGGAGGGCGGCTTCGCTCTCTCTTCCGATCCGCCGGGCGACCGGTTGTGGATGCAGACCAGGGCTTAAGTCACCGGCATGGAGCATCCTTCGCGCCGGCTCTTCCACGCTCTTATGGATAACCTGGGATGACGCGCTGACGAGCTTTGAGGGGAATGACGGCCGCGGACCCAACCCCCCGAAGCCTCCGGGAGGTCGCTGCGCAAGCCCGTATATCTTTCAGGCGGCATACCCCATCCCGCGCTCCTGCCGTCTCTCGCCGATTCCGGAAAACGGCGGCCCCACCCGCGTGGGGCGGGGCCTTCCGGCATCACCATGAGCTCATGACGCAAGCACCCCCGGCCTCCAGCCCTCCAGGGAACCCTTGGGCGGAAGAGCCCTTTTCCGGTCCACCCTCAGGGATTGAAGGTGTAACCGGAAAGGGTATCACCCGCGGGCAGGGAGCCGCCGTAGAGGCTGTAGATGGGCCGCTCGGCGATGACCGGGCGGTCGCTCATGACCTCCACGGATACGTCGCGTCCCGGTCCCACGATGTCGTTGACCTTGACCGTCACCCTGGTTCCCGGCGGCACGGCGACGGTGCGCAGGAGCTGGGACGAATCGTCCAGCATGAAGCGCAGGGATACCCGCGCTTCATCATCACTGGGGTTCATGAGGCACAGGTATTCGTCGAAGCCCTCGCGCGTGCAGCCCTCGGCGAAGTACCAGGAGGATCCGGCCTTGTTCACCCCCATGGCGTTGGAGCCTTCGTCGATGGAGGAAGCGTAGAGGAAATACATGGGCCTCTCCGCCACGATGGGGAGGTCCGACCACACGCGGGTGGAGACGTCGTGCTGCCTCGCCACGTCGTTGTTCACGTTGACCGTGAAGCGGGAGCGCGGCCTGAGGTGGTATTCCCTCTCGATGCGACCTCCGTCCTCCATGACGTAGGTTATCCTGGTCTTGGCCTCCCGGTCGTTGGGGTTCATGAGGCATATCCACTGGTTGAACCCGGTGCGCGTGCAGCCCTCGGCGAAATACCATTCCGTTTCCGGGCGCCCCGCACCCATTACGTTGTGCCCTCCGTCCCACATCCCCTGGTAGAGGAAGTACACGGGGCGTTCGGCCACCACGGGAACGCCGGAGGTGACTCGCATGGACACGTCGTGCCCCTCCCCCACCTCGCGGTCCACCATCACCGTGCTCCGGCTCCACGGAGGCACGCGGTAGACGCGGCCCAGGTAGGCGCCGTTCTCCAGCATGTATTCCACCTGCACGGCCGCCTCCTGCTCCCCCGGGTTCTGCAGGCACAGCCAGGTGTCGAACCCGGAGCGCGTGCATCCCTCGGCGAAATACCACTCCTGGCGAGGGAAATGGGCCCCCTGAGCGGTGTGCCCACCGCGCAGCGGCCGGTTTCCCTCTCCGCGGTAGGTGAAGTACATGGGCCTCTCGGAGACGATGGGCCGGTTGGAGGTCACCTGGATGGAGACGTCCTTGCCCGTCCCAACGGCTCCGTTCACGTATATGGTGTACCGTGAATGGGCGGCAACCAGGTAAGTCTGTGCCGGGGCCGCGCCCTGCCCCTCACCCAGCTGGTAGTTGACGCTGACCACAGCCGGCTCGTCCCCCGGGTTCTGCAAGCACAGCCAGGTATCGAACCCGGGGCGGGTGCAGCCTTCGGCGAAATGGTTGGTCTGGCTGATGTTGTTGCCCACGAAGACGGTGACCTCGCTCGCCCCCTCCTGGTGCGAGCGGTTCCCGGCGGCGTCCCAAGCCTCCACGCGGAGGGTGTGGTAACCGTTCTTCAACGTGGAGGTGTCCCAGGAGAGGGTCCAAGGCGGCTCGGTGCGCTCGCCGATCGCCTTCCCGTCCACGAAGAAGGCCGCCTTGGATACCATGAGGTTATCGCCCACCTCGGCCCTTACCGGGACCATGCCCCGTACCCATTCCTGTTCGCGAGGCTCAACGACGCTGGCCGTGGGGGGCGTCACGTCGCGATAGAAGTCGATGGGCTGAGGCCTGAAGGTGCGCCCGGCCCGGTCCCTGATCTCCAGCTGCAGGGTGTGGCGGCCCTCCGGAAGACCGGTGAGGTCCAGCGAGGTGCGGGCCTCGGCGACCGTCTTCACCGGCGCGCCGTCCACCATCCAGGTGATGGAAGCTACCCCGGACACGGCATCCTCATAGGAGGCCTCCACATCCATGAGGTCCCGGAAATAGGCACCGTTGGACGGTGCCGTTATGGAGCCGATAGGGTCGGTGTAGTCCGCCCGGTAGGTGAACTCCACAACCGGGGAGGTGTTGCCCGCCCGGTCCTCGACATAACAGCGTATGATGTGCTCCCCCTCCGGTAGTTCGAAAGGCTGCATGAAGGCGGTCCAGGCGGCCGCGTCGTCCAGTCGATACCAGGCGCGATGGATACCGGAAAGATTGTCCGAACCGCTGACCGCGGGACCTGTGCCCGGCCTCTCCCGGTACCAGCCGTTCTCCCCGTCAGGCGGTGAGATGACCAGCTCGGCAGAGGGCGGGGTGCGGTCCACGCACACGCTGCCGTAGATGTTCTCCGAGGTGCGCATGGCGGTATCCGTCGCCACCACCTTGATATCATACCGGCCCTCGGGAACGCTCCCGCCGGGGAAGGTCACTTCCCAGGGGGCTTCTTCGTCCCTCTTCCCGCCGGGCCACTCGTACCACTCCCCACTTCCCGCGGCTCGATAATAGAAATCGGCGTGGAGGATGCCCCGTTCGTAACCCTCTGCCTCGGGGGCAAGCAGCCAATTGGCTGCGCGGTCGAAATCATCGTAAGCCCGGGCGCGGACGGTGAAATCGCAATTGTGGTATGCCCCGGGGTTATCGAGGAACACGGTGGGGTCCACGTCGTCCTCGCGCTTGGTCATGACCACCGCGTGGGGGCCCGTTCCCGCCGCCGCGGCGTAGAAGCGTTCCCCGTCCGAGCAGCAGTCGATGCAACCCGGGTGGTCATAAGGCATGTTGAGGTAGAAGAGGTCGTCAACATGATTCCATGCGCTTTCCTCTCCTGTATGCGTGTTTATTCTGCCTGCTCCTTCCGTGCCAAGAGTTCCTCCTGATTGCCGGAAGACCATAAAAATGGTCGTTCCCTCCGTGCATAAATTAGGATATGAGTTATGTGACCCAAAATACCCTTTATCTATGCCTGACTCCCAAACTCCGTTATAAAACCGCGAATAACGGACGCGGTGGTTGCCGCTCTCCAGGTGCCGGCCGTCGGCGGCCACCATCACCCGCCGGTCGCCGCCGTCCCTCCATACCCCCACCTCGGGCCAGGAGAGGTCCACGCCCCCCGCGGCGGGGATGATCTCGTAGTGCCTCCAGCCCAGACCGGCGTCCTCCGTCAAACCCTGCCATACAGGGTTGGGGGGTCCGGACAGGCGCACGTAGTACAGGCTGGCGTTGAGCTCCCCGCCGCTCTCCAGGCAGGGCTGGGTGGCGGGGACGCCGTCCCCGGCATCGGAGGCGCAGGAGACGTTGAGGGGGGTGAGCTGGAGGTCGAAGCGCCGGTAGAAGACCTCGTTGCGCCCCGTGTAGTCGGAGACGTAGGCGGCGTGGAGCACGGATCCGGAGAGGGCCAGGTGGGCCTCGTAGTTGTGCCATCCCGGGGAGTAGTCCATCCAGGTGCGCCAGGTGGCCCCGCGGTCGGAGGAGAGGGCCACCACCAGGGCCCAGCGGCCACCCACCAACTCCTTCCAGGAGAGGGCCAAGTAGCCGTCACGCGCCTCCAGGTAAGCGTCGCAGGCCGGTCGGGAGGGATCCAGGTCCATCTTTTTCACCGGCTCCCATTCAAGGCGCTCCCTATCCGCGGCGCGGTAGAGCCAGACGTCCGCCCCGTCGTCCGCCGCCAGGTAGAGGCAGCCCCCGTCGGCGGCCATCTGCACGTGGCGGGGGTTGGGGAGGCCGATGACCGCCTCCGCCGACCACCCCCGGTAGCCGTCCCCGGGAGCCGGGTAGGCTTGCGCTCCTTTCGGCTCGTAGAAGAGGATGAGCGCGAGGCTCAGGAACACGCACCCGGCGATGAGGGCGCGAACGATAATCCGGCGATACCCTCGCATCCCGCTCACCCCCGGCTCAGGGCACGAAGGGGGCCTCCGCCTCGGTGTAGCCTAAGGACTGGCTTCCACCGGTGATACCCCCGGGATAGTTGAAGTACATGGCCCGCTCGCAGATGATGGTGGCCTCGTTGTCCCAGCTGCCCACCACCACGGAGACGTCCCCCTCGTACCCGTACCTCTCCTTCAGGACGTGCTTCACGTTCACCGAGGCCCTCTGGCCGGGTTCAAGCTGGTCAGTATGAAACCCTATTTTGCCATCGGGTCCGTAGAACTCCATGGTCACGAAGGCCACCTTCCCCGTGCCTCCCATGTCCGCGGGGGGATTGAAGACGAGGATGTACTCCTCGAAGCCGGGGCCGGTGTAGCCCTCGGGGAAATACCAGGTGCGGGAGCCCACCCCCTCCGTCCCGTAGGCCTGGGCCCTCTCCCCGCGCAGGGCTCTGGCCAGCCAGAACGAGCCCAGGGCGCCGCTCGCAAGCAGAAGGCAGGAGAGCAGCCCGGCCAGGAATACCTTTCGGGGTTCGATGACCACTACCTTCACCACAAGACCTCCTTTCTCCGGGAAAAGACGTTCCGGGGAGACCCCCGGAGGAGCCGATCACGCTCAATACGCCCGGTTAAACCGGCCGCCGTTGCAGGCTTGATACGCCCGCTCACACCGACGGACTCCAGGAATTCAGTAAAGAATCACGTATTGGGTCACGCTGTCCGTGTTCCCCCCCTCATCGGTGACCGTGAGGGTCACCGCTATCCTGGCGGGGATGATGTTGCTCTCGAAGACCTGGAAGAAAGCGCTCGCCCCTCCCCCACAGCTCCAACGGTAGGAGACGATGCGCCCGTCGGGGTCGTAACTGCTTGAGGCGTCGAGATACACGCAAAGGGGGGATTGGCCCTCCGAAGGGGTTATCGTGAACCTGGCGACCGGCCTCTGGGGGCTTATCGAACTCTGGCCCGCGACCCTCCCTTCCCCTTCAAAGCGCGGCTTTTCCTCGTCCCGAGCCGCCTGGGCCCCATCCCGCTCCCGGATCCCCGATGCACCCTCAACGCTACCTGCCCTACCGCTTTCCTCCCTCACCTCCAGTTCACCACAGCCCCCCAACTTAGCTGGACCTTTGCGGGCTTCGCGGAGTGCGGAGAGGACGGTCTCCCCACCGGCTTCCGAGGCCCCCCAACCCGCGGCGGAACTGACCCCCTCCCCGCCTCTGGCCGACACGAGATATATGGGCAGCAAGAAAACCAGTCCGACGCCGAGCGAAAGCGCCGCCAACCTTAGGGCCCCGGCCAACCGGGCCCTTCGGGAAACGGAAGCCCGCCGGGTCCGCTCCGCACCGTTTGAGGTCCCGCTCCTCTCCTCCGAGAGGAAGCTCCCTTCGCCGCTCTCCCCGTGAGCCGATTCGACCAGAGGGAAATCCCGTTCCGGCAAGACATCCGGCCTTCGCGCCCCGTCTGGTGAGCCCTCCTCCACGCCCAAGCCGTTGGGTCCCTCGAGTGAGTGTTCATGGACCGTGACCCTCGGCGCGGAGTCCCGCTCACCGACCACGGCCGCCGTAGGCGACACCTCCTGTGAGGACCGCGAAGATCCCACTCCCGGCTTCCTTCCAACCTCCGGATTTCCAACCGAGGTCCCCCCGGAGCGGTTCCAAAGAGACGAGAAAAAGCGGCCCCCCGGTCTTTTCCCCTCTGGATGCACCTTGCGGGCAGCCCTTTCCAGGTCCTGCCGGATGGAAATGAGGGCATTGAGCACATCGCCTCTCCGGTTCTCGATCCCCTTCCGAGACGCATCGCCATAGTCTCTAGCCAGACTCGCGACCGTGTCTCCCAGAGGGGAGGCATGGGCGTCATTTGCCGACACCAGGAGCTTCTCTGCCAGTTTGCCGAGGGCGAAGAGGTCCGCGTCAGGTCCCGGGAGGCCGCCGTCCATGATCTCTGGTTGTAGGCAGGAAAAGTCGGGGGCGCTCACCAGCTCCAGGAAGGGGTGGAAGAATTCCGCCCGCAGAGCGGGATCCTTCAGGGTCACCGATCTGCGCGGCAGGTAAAAGACGTTGCGGGGCTCGAGAAAAAGGTGTAGGAACCCGGTCCTGTGCAGTCCTTCTAGGGCCGAGACGATGCCCTTCAATATGTCGAGAACCTCCTCACAAGACAGAGAAGGCCTCATGCGCAGGTAATTATCCAAAGAAGGCTCTCCCAGTTCCGGAAAAGCCAGGTAATACCCCTCCTCCTCTTCGAGCAAGCCTCCCTCTATAGGAAGAAGGATTCCTTGGACGGCGCTTTCCGCGAGGAGATTTACGGACTTCAGGTACTCCAGGCCCAGGATTCCCAACCGGTCACTGACCTTGATCACCAGGCGGCGCCCGTCGAGTATATCCTCAACAATGTGGGTGAAGGCCAGACCGTTGCTCCCCCGGGTCTTCAGCAAGGAGAACCTCTCGGCTATTATCTCTCCGCCCATGTGCCCCGAAACCCCAGGATACACTCCAACCGTCCACAACAAGCGAAAGCAAACCAATATTAGCCGAGAGGTTGATGATTGTCAAGATATATATGTTGTTTAACTTATGAGACTTTTTTTCGGGAACTCGAATTTGGGTAACCGCATTATACAACATAATCTGCCACCGGAGGTTATTCCTTCCATTTAAGAGGACTTCTCCCTTTGCATGTCAGGTGTTCTTTATGTTCCTTATTAATTTCATATCCAAACCCGGGAGACGACACTTTAATCCTGCCCATCCGCTTGTTCATCCAGAGCAGCAAGGTATCCTGTCGACTTGTTTTGAGCCATAATCCGCACAGGGAGAGTGCGCAGCTCTAACATAGCGTCACCGCCGCTTCCTTCGAGTGCTGCTTCCATTCCCCTCGCCGGAAAAGAGGAATCTTACAGGCTAGTATCGACGGGCCGAGACGGCGACGGATCGAGGGCGTCAGGGATTCCTGTCTTAAGCAATGGTTTGGAAAGGGCCTGTCTCGTCTCAGACAAAAGCCACTCCATGGGGGCGAGCTCAAGGCGTCGCCCCGCTCTATTTAGATCACATATGCCATAAACTGGCCCTACCGTCTGGAGGACCGTCCTCCATGTGGCCGTCAAAAGACACCGTCCACCCCCGGATGATGCCCTATATACACTGCGTCATATTGGAGCGACTCTCGCCGTTCCATGAATAAAAGGGGAGAAAAGCCCATTTCGTAGCCTGGAAACCGCGCTCTTCGAGTAAAAACGAGGGGTCAGAAACTGAATAGCTCGAAGCGGTCGGCGGAGGCCTTGCAGATGGGGCACTCCCGGGGAGGTTTCTCCCGGGCCGCCAGGTACCCGCACACCTTGCAGCGCCAGACGGTGAGCCTTTCCGCGCCCGGTAGGGGGAAGGGCTCGAAGCGGTCGGCGGAGGCCTTGCAGATGGGGCACTCCCGGGGAGGTTTCTCCCGGGCCGCCAGGTACCCGCACACCTTGCAGCGCCAGACGGGGAGGCCAGCGGATGTAGCGGCCTGTTTCTTGGCCCCCTCCCGCCTGCGCTCCAGCCCCTCGGGCTCCGGCCTGCGCTCAGGTATCTGCCCCTCTATCTTCCTCTTTCCTTCCAGGACCTCCTGGGTCACGTACAGCGCTCAGTAGCACTGGCCGTACTCGTCCAGGTCGGCGTCCCTGTAGTCGCAGGGGCAGATGATGTCCAGGTCCTTCTCCCTCTCCCCCTCGCCGAAGCGGCAAGGGCAGAGCATGTACCCGTAGCGCTCCCGGTTGCGGTACAGGCCGTCCACCAGCATGAGGGTGAAGTCCCGGTCCGGGTTGAGGTGGTAGCCCGCCGCCTCCGCCTCTTCGTGGAGCTTGCGGTGGAGCTCCAGCACCTCCGGCGGGTACTCCTCGCTCAAAGCAGGACCTCCCGGTAGCGCTCCTCGTTGAACCCGGCGATCACCTCGTCCCCGTCCACCACCAGGGTGGGAAAGGTACGGCGCGGGTTGCGCTTCTTGACCTCCTCGAAGACCTCCTTCTGGGCCTCCCCCTCCAGGAGGTCCACGTACACGTAGCGGTAGGCGAGCTTGTTCTCCTCCAGGAAATCCCTGGCCTTCCTGCACCACCCGCAGGTGGACAAGGCGAAGAGCAGCAGGTCGTGCTCCGCGTTCTCGCCCTCGACCTTCTTAAGGTACTGTTCCATGTCCCTCACTCCTTTCACAGGCCGTTCACGGGTTAATTCTTCCCCTGGAGCGGCCCCTTAAACCGGCAGCGGGATCGGAGGCACCTTCCTCTTTCCCCATCCCCATTCTTCCTTGTCGCGATGCGCATGAGCCATGACATAAGTCACCCGCGCCCGGGCCCAAGCTGGCGCGAATAGCCCCCGGAAACCCATAGGCCGGGCAACGGACGGGCGGAATCCCCTCCTCGTCTCCCCGCTTTAATCTACCCTGAAAAACGAGGTCTCTCCGCGGCCGGAACTTCAGGAAGCGCGACGGAGGTGGCCCGGGTTGGCGGAATCCCCTCCTCGTCTCCCCGCTTTAATCTACCCTGAAAAACGAGGTCTCTCCGCGGCCGGAACTTCAGGAGGCATGACGGAGGTCACAGGGAATGGTGCCGTAGCAGGAAAGGAATATCGGAAGATGCAATGGACAGAGGCGCCGACCCGGCCATCGACCGACTCGGCAAAGGGTGCGGATTCACCCATTATGCCGGCACAACACATCCGCCAATAAGGGATGTATCCGGAGCGCGACAGAGCCATGGTTGGGCTCATCCAGGCTTTCAGGCGAGATGGGAAAGGAACCCCGGTATATGCATCGGTTTTAGCCGTAAAGCGGGCGGATTGCTCCTCCTTTTTTGATCCGGCAGAACATGCGCCTCACGAAGAGGCATCGAGGGTCCGGGGGCAGCGATGATGATATGGGGCGGCCATTCAAAAATGATATAGGGCGACCACG
>NZ_JACVJJ010000085.1:0-19731 GCF_015711935.1 Candidatus Solincola tengchongensis | reverse complement strand
ATCTCCGCTATCCCGAGGAGGTGCGTCCCTACATCTACACCACCAACCGGCTGGAGAGGATCTGAAAGGAGGTGAAAAGGCGAACCAAGACCATCGAGGTCTTTTCCTCGGAGGAAAGTCTCCTCTCCGTTCTTTATCTTGTTTTAAAGAACGAGAATGAGAGGCTCAGCCAGAGGAGACTTCGTGGCTTTGCGAAACTGAAGCCAGGGGAGGAAGGCTAAATGGTGGACACAAATTTCTTGACGCTATCTAAAGGAGAAGAAGTTAATACAGGATATGCAGAGCGTTCTCCTGCTTGTCATGCTTAACAGCTATAATTCAACGGTAAAGGGGTGGTCACCATGGCAAGAAAAAGGAGCTTCACTTCCATGCTCTACAAGCTGGCCAGGCTGAGCTGGGATTTCCAGGTCCTGGCCAGCGGAAGCCCCCGCAAGATGGTCCGGCGGGCGAAGAACAAGCTCATCGGGCGCAAGCTCCTGAGGAAGATATGGTGAGGCGCAGGGAAAGAAGGCAAACATACAATATTGTTCCTTTTGTCCGATGAAGTAGAGGGTTCATCCTGGCTAAGTTTATTTGAATCAGCCATAGAGGGACCTGTAGCTATTCTTTAGGGTTATAGTAGGGAAATAGGAGACCAGAAAGATCTCTTTCCTTTAAGGGGCACACATATGAGCTATATCCACCCCAGGAAGTACAGGGCCACGAGGAACAGGCCGGAGAGGACCGTCTACTACGTGCGCTTCAAGAACCCCATTACCGGGAGGTGGACGGAGCGGAGGGCTGGGGAGAGGCGCAAGGACGCCGAGGCATTAAAGAGGCGCATAGACGAGGAGATAGCCAAGGGGACCTTCGGGAAGGAGAAGAAGGACCCCTCCTTTTCGGAGTTCGCATCCCAGTACCTGGAGGACAAGAAGGCCGAGCTCAAGCCCTCCACCTATAAGGACTATAGGCAGGTTTTAGGAAACCATATCCTCCCCTTCTTCAAAAGGACCCATCTCTCCCAGGTAACCCCCGCAAGGGTGCAGGACTTCCTTCGCCACCTGCAGAAGAAGGGGGTCTCACCGGCCACTACGGGGAAGGTCTACCGGGTGCTCAAATCTCTCCTCCGCCGGGCCATCGCCCTGGAGTACCTGGACCGGGACCCCACCATAGGTATCAGGCCTCCCCGGGTGGAGAGAAAGGAGATGGACTTCCTCGAAAGAGACGAGGTGGAGGCGCTCCTTGAGGCCTCTGAAGGGGATATCCACGACATCATAGCCCTGGCCGTCTTCACCGGTATGAGGCAGGGGGAGATACTCGCCCTCCGGTGGCAGGACATAGACTACCGCAACGGAATCATCCGGGTGGTGAGGTCCTTCAGCCCCGCCAACGGCTTTTCCGACCTGAAGTCGGAAAAATCCAGGAGGGCCGTGCCCCTCATCCCCAGGCTGGCTGACATCTTTCAGAAAAGGTATGAGTCGATGGGAAGGCCGGACCCGGATAGCCTCGTCTTTCCCACCGAGGCAGGAACCCCGAAGGACCGCAATAACCTCATATCCAGGGAGTTCGAGCCCGCTCTCCTTTCAGCCGGCATCCGCAAGATACGCTTCCACGACCTCCGACACACCTACGCCTCCCTGGCCATTGCCTCCGGGGCGGACCCCAAGGGCCTGCAGAGCGTCCTGGGATACTCCTCCATCACCGTGACCATGGACACCTATGGCCACCTCTTCCCGGGCCACATGGAAAGCATCACCAGGGGCCTGGACGGCATGTTTCCGGTGAGTAACAAGGAATCAAAGGTCGTGAGCCTTCCCCGAAGAAGGGATGGGGGAGAGGAATAGCCCCGTCCCGAACTTGTATCAAATATGTAGCAAAAAATCGAAATTTCTTTCCCAAATCAAAACCAGGTCATCGGATATGCCCTCTGACCTGGTCTTTTGCTGGTGAGCCGCCTGGGAATCGAACCCAGGACACCCGGATTAAAAGTCCGGTGCTCTGCCAACTGAGCTAGCGGCCCACAGTCATTATATATCCAGGGCCGGCAGATAGGTAAGCGAGTGCAGGGTCCCTCCTGGCTTTTTCGGCGTATCGTGGTTACCCAGACGACCTGAAGCGTAAATGGGGGAAAGGCATAGGTTGTCTCGGCTTCTAAATGGGGGAAAGGCATCGTTTTTCTCGGCTTCGCCTCTGGGGATGCGATCTGGTTCGGGCAGAGTTTCCCACGCCTCCCTGGGCCACCGGGTCGAAAAGCGCCCTCAAGGATGGATGGCTGGAGGAAGGGAGGACTGGGCCTCATGGTATAATCCCGCTTATGGAGAGGATATTCGGAGCACGAAGCGTAGCCATCGTCGGAGTATCGGACAGGCCGAACAACCTCGGAAGATACATCCTCCAGAACCTCATCGACTGGAAATACGAAGGTCGTATCTACTGCGTCAACCCCAAGGGAGGCGAGGTCCTGGGACATAGGCTCTACACCTCCGTCTCCGAGCTGCCCGAGGCTGTGGACCTGGCGGTGCTCATCATACCCGCGCAGGTCGTACCGGAAGTGGTGGAGGAATGCGGGCGGAGGGGTATCACCCGCGTGGCCATCCCGGCAGGCGGGTTCGAGGAGTTCGGAGGGGATGGCTTTAGCCACCGGGACCGCCTGATCGAGGCGGCGCGGCGTTATGGCATCCGCTTCGTGGGGCCCAACTGCCTCACGGTTATAAACGCGCACACCGGGTTGTGCCTCCCCTTCGTGCCCATGCCGCCGGACCTTCCCCGCGGGGGCGTGAGCATCGTAGCCCAGAGCGGGGGCATAGGCCTGGATTTTCTGGCCCGACTTAAAGACCAGAACACGGGCTTTGCCAAGTTCGTCTCCATGGGTAACAAGACCGACCTCGATGAGGTGGATTTCCTGAGTTATCTGGGGGAGGACCCGGAGACCAGGGTCATCTGCATGTATCTCGAGGACGTGCAGCGGGGCCGCGAGTTCCTCCGGGCGGCTCAGCAGATCGAAAAGCCCATCCTGGTATACAAGGCCAATGTTGAACCCTTGGCCCGGCAGAGCGCGCGATCCCATACCGCGGCCCTGGCCAACGACGACTCCGTGCTGGAGGGGGCGTTCCGCCAGGCGGGGATCATCCGCGTGCGCAGCCTGGCCGAGCTGGCGGGATACGCGAAGGTGTTCTCACTGCCGCCCCTGCGGGGCAACCGGGTGGCTCTGGTCTCTCCCACCGGAGGGATTCTGGTGCTGGCCAGCGACCAGTGCGCGCGGCGCTGCTTCACCTTTCCTCCTCTCCCTCCGTCACTTGTGGCGGATATCCAGTCCCGGCTGCGGGCTGGGGTCATAAACATCTCCAACCCCGTGGACCTGGGGGACGTGCACGACGCCGACGCCCGCGTGTACATCATAGACCGGCTGCTGGAGCAGGACTTCATCGACGGGATAATAATGCTGCTCATAGCCCGTTTCTCCTCCGATGAGGTCTCCACTGGGGGCATTCACAGCTTGCGGAAGAACATAATCCCCGACCTGGCCGAGCTGGTACGCAAACACCACAAACCCATCGTCTTCAGCCTCATGGCCACCAGCGAGGTGAGGATAAGAGCGCGCTACACGGTGGACTTCCCCATATTCGACGACGCCGAGGAGGCCGTGGACGCCGCGGCGGTGCTGCGGGATTACTCCTTGCGGCGGGTGGGATCGGCATGCTAAGACCATAGGATCAGCAGGTCGAGCATAAGAGCTGACCTGAATAGGTAGGCCCTGTCTTCGCTAGCAGATGGAAGTCCGTCGGAGGTAAAGAGTTGCCGTAAGGAGGAAACAAGTGCCCAGGGGAGGAAAGGAGCACAGTTACCGTAGTCAAATGACAACCCCACCTGCGCTCCCGAGCGAAATTCGTAAAGTAAGGAACTCCCCGGAAGGAGGGCCAAGCACCCAGGGGCGTGAAGGGGGCAGGTGAAGGAGGGCGGGGTTCGAGTCCCGCCCTCGTACGGAGACCGGAACATGAAGCCGGAAGGGCCCCTGGGAGTGATCCGGGCGGCGTGAGGAGTTATGCAGCTTAAGCGACTCCGCTGGAGTAGTGGGACGGCCAGTCAATTGATGGGTCGGAAGCAGCGGAACGTCCTTAGGACCAAGACGATTTTCTGCGAAAGTAAGAAGGACAGGCCAAGGATCTTGTGGGGATGAATGGCAGTACGGAGGGTGGAGATTTCGGCATAAGCCCTCATCCATCCGGGCAATGGAGGGGAAAAGGCCGCGGCATCTATTACGGGTGGGTGGTGGTCGCCGTCGCCTTCCTGGCCATGTTCGTCAACTACGGGGTGCGCGGCACCCAGACGGTGCTCATCAAGGGATTCTCCAAAGATCTGGACGTAGGGCGCGCGGCGGCCTCGCTGCCCTTCACCGTGTCCGTTCTGGTCTACGCGTTCCTGGCCCCGTTGACCGGGAGGCTCATCGACCGTTTCGGGCCACGCTGGGTCATGGCCGGAGGCGCCTTTCTCTCCGGTGTGGGACTCTGGATGTGCTCCCGGGCTAACAGCCTTTGGGCCCTGGTCCTCTTCTTCGGCATCGTTTTCGGCGTGGGCGGAAACGGTATAGGCCTGGTGCCCTCCAACACCTCGGTGGCCATGTGGTTCAAGCGCCGCCTGGGGCTGGCCCTGGGGGTGGCCACCATGGGGATCGGCTTCGGGACCATGATGCTTCCCCGCCTCACCGGTCTGATACAGTCGCGGTGGGACTGGAGGGTCTCCTTCCAGTTTCTGGGATATATATCCCTGGCCCTGACCCTACCGGCCCTGCTTCTCCTGCGCCGCGGGGCCAGGGGAGGGGAGGAGCCCTGCCGCGAAACGTCCGGAACCGCCGGGGGTTCGGGCGGCGAAGGGGATGAGGTCTCGGAAGCGCTCTTCGATGCGGGTGAGGGTCGGGCGCAAGCGAGCCTCATGAGGTCCGACGACCGTCGAGACGACTTCGCCGGGCAGTCGCCTGAAGGCGTAAAATCGGATGCCTATCCGGGAGCGGACGGGGAGAGTGCGGGCTTAAATCCGGAGGGATCCGGTCGCCGGGCGGAGGGTCTCATGGGAGCGGAGCCTAAAGCCGGGATGATGGACGCTCCGGGGGAGGCTGGTGGGAAAGGGGGATTGACGGACTGGCAGCACGAAAACCCGTTGCCCGGCGGTGATGCCGGGGCAACCGGCAACGAGGCGTTCGTAGGTGAAGGAGGCCGGGGGTGCGACCAAGAAAGCACGCAAGGCGGTTCGGGTCTCACCCTGCGCCAGGCTATGCGGACCGCCTCCTTCTGGTACCTCTTCACGGGCTTCGTGCTCATCGTCATCGCCCTGTACGGCATAATGGTCCACCAGGTTCCGTACGTGACCGACAGGGGCATATCCAGGAACTGGGCGGAGTGGTCGGTCTTCATCTACGGGGCCACCTCCATCCTGGGGCGCGTGTTCTTCGGGCGCCTGTCGGACCGCACCCGGGAGAAAAAGAACGCCCTGTACCCCGCTTGTTTCGTCCTCGCCGGGAGCATACTCCTCCTCTTCCTGGTCGACCGGGTATGGGTGCTCATGGTGTTCGCCGCCGTCTTCGGCTTCGGCTTCGCCGCTTACGGGCCGGTGATCCCCGCCGTTTGCGCCGAGGTCTTCGGGAAGGGGAGCATGGGGGCCATCTTCGGGGCCGTGACCACGGGCGGCGCCCTTGGAGGTGCCTTCGGGCCGGTGCTCACGGGTTTTATATTCGACCGGAGTGGGAGCTACCTGGGAGCCTGGATCCTGGCTCTGGCCTGCGTGGTGCTCTCAACCCTCCTCTTCGCCCGCGTGAGGAGGATGGTGTCGGGATAAGGGATACAGCCAGAACAGGGCATCGAGGAGGAAGGTCAGTCCAGATAATCCAGGGGGTCTAGACCCACCTGCTCCGGCCTGACCGAGGAAATGACCTCCTCGTCGGGAGAGGCCTTTTCCCTCAGGCGGGCCACCTCCACGATGTGCGGCTCCACCTCACGTTCCTCGGGATCGCGGATGATCTTCACGCGGGGCGACGTGGCGTCCCCCTCCACCTGCTCGTAGACCACGCCCAGCTCGCCGGTACACAGGCGCACAAGGGTGCCCACCGGGTAGAGCCCCATCATGTCCACGAAGACCTTCACCAGCAGGGGGTCGAAGGCGGTTCCCTTCTCCTTGACCAGCACCCGGATGGCGTGGTCTGGAGTGCGTGCGTCCTGATAGGGTCGCACGGTGGTCATGGCGTCGTAGACGTCCGCCAGCTGCACGATACGAGAGAAAAGGCTTGGCCTTTCCACACCGTTGAGTTTCGGATAGCCGCTTAGGTCATAACGGGCATGGTGCTCGTAAGCCACCAGGACGGAGAGGGGATGCACTCCGGGTTGGGCGAGGAGGATGTCCGCACCGCGCACTGGGTGCCTTTTCATCTCCTCCCACTCCGCGGCGGTAAGGGGCCCCCTTTTCCCGAGGATGCTCTTAGGAATGGTAACTTTTCCCAAATCATGCAGGAGGGCCCCGGTCCCCAGAATCATGAGGGCGTTGCGGTCCAGGGGAAGCATGGAGGCGAGGGCCAGGGAGAGGATGAGCACGTTCACGGAGTGGAAGGTGGTGTACTCGTCGTAACTCTTGAGGGTCGCCAGCCCGAGGACCGCGGAACGGTTCTCTCCTACCCGGTTGAGCATCATACCCACCACCCGGTTGGCCTTGCTCACCGAGAGGCGGCGGTCGTGGAGCACCTGTTCCGAGAGCTCGCGGATGACGTCCACGGCCTCGAAGTACTCCTCGCGGGCCGACTCCGCCTCCCTCACCCTGGAGATCTTTTCCTCCCAGGTGCCGGGCGGATCGAGGATGACATGGGTTATTCCGTTGTCCTCCAGGAGCTTTGCCAGCCCGCCCCGGGAAGCGATCTCCTCCTCTCCCAGGTTGAGAAGCCTCAGGAAATCGACGAGCTCCCCGGCCTCCAGCCCGGCCAGGAAATTGACGCCGCCCACCCCCTTGGAGCGCAGTTCCTGGAGGAGAGGGTAGTAGAGGACACTCTCCCGCGCCAAAAGCCTCTCCTCGAAGAAGAACTCCTCCCCCACGATGCGCAGGGACAAGCTCTCCCCATAGCGCAGGTATTCACGGAAGGAAGACATGAAGCGGGAGACGGAGTCGAGGCATATCTCGTGGTGAGGCGGATAAAGGAGCAGGTTCTTCTTGACGGCGAAGAAATCCTTCAACAACTCGCGGACACGCTCCAGAAGGCCCTTGGAGCGGAAATAGTCGAGGGTTTCGCGTTTCCTATGGTTCTCCCAGTTCTGAGGTCTCGTGTCCATCTCCTCACCCCGCTGCCATGTCTCCCTTTAGGCGCTCACCCCTTACGCGCCAGGTGTGGATATTTGTTCACCAGTCTTTGCAGTGCCTCCCGGGCAACCGTTCCCAGTTCCTGCCATTCAGACCTGAAGAGTCCACGCTGCCGTCCGGCGTACTTGCGTAGTAAATCGTAGGTTGAAGGATCCATTATCTTCCCCAGGCTCTCCAGGATCTCCTTCTTCAACGCGATTTCCTCGGCTCCTCGCTCTTTTCCCTCCAGCATGGCCACGAGGCGGGAGGTGGCCCTGGTGACCTCCAGCCGCCCCAGCCAGCGGATGCAGAGAACGCGCACCCTCTCGTCAGGGTGGTCGAGCCCCTTGATGAGCAAGCCCTCCGCCTCGTATCCGCCGGTGAGCCCTACGGCTCGGACAGCCTCCGACCTCACCCTGGGATGAGAGTGGGCCATGGCCCGTTCCAGGTAGGGAAGGGTGGAGGGGGAGCGAATGCCGGCCATCACCGTGACTATGTTGCGCACCAGATACCACCGATGGTCGTCCAGGAAGGAACCCAGGAGGGACACCCGCTCTTGTGCGAGATCGGCCAGGGAGTCGATGATGAACTTGCGTACCGCCATGCGTTCCTCGGACCCGAGGGCCTCGATCATGGCCAGAAGCCCACGGTCCCCCAGCCGCCTCATGAAGGCCTTGAACCCCTCGACCGTTTCCCGGTCGCCGCGGCGCTCGCTGGCCATCTGGATGACGCGCTTCAGGATTCCCTTTCCGCAGGCCTCCTCCAGCAATCCCTCGTACTGTTCGCGGTGGGCGAGGAGGGCGGGCTTGCCGCTGTGCAGGGCTCGCTCGAAGGCCTCCATTATCGCCGTGGCGAGGGAGAAGCGGGCCGAGGCCACCAGCTCCCAGAAGTTCTCCACCAGAAGGTCCACGACCTTTCCCAGGTTGTCCAGTTCCTCTCCCCGCTGGAGGAGGTCCAGGAGCATGGGGGTGGAGGAGACACAGGCCTCTACCGTGATGTCCAGTTCCGCAATGGCGCGGATCTCCTCAAGTTCGCCCTCCCCGTAGAATTCGGAGAGCGAGGATATCTCGTCGGTTGTTGGGAGGCCGCCGGCGAGCGGTTTTATCCCCCGAGAGGCGAGTACGGCGTCAAGGGCGGAGACCAACGGAAGGGGGACCTCGCCCAGGTCCAGCAGCCTTTCCCTCAAGAGGGTCAGTGTTTCCTCGAGATGCCGCTCCCGGAAACCGACGGCCTCCAGGAGCTCATCCATCTTGGGTATGAGCTGCGGGATCAGGGAGAGCAGGTGGCTGAACACCCCTGACGCCTCCTGGGGACTCAAGCGGCCCAGGACGTCTTTCACCAGCGGTTCTCGGCGGATTCCGGGAAGGAAATGGCCTATGAGGAGCAGGTTTCGCAGATTGTTCTCCAGGAAGAGGAGTGCTTCGGCGAAGGACCTGGAGAGGGAGGGAATCCGCTCCGGGACACGCCTCTGGACCATTTCCCGTGCCTCCCTCAGGAAGTCATATATAGCGGAGGCCAGGACTTCACCCTCCAAGGGCCTGCCGTCGGAGTCCCGTAAACCGGACAGGGCCAAAGCCAATCTCTCCGGCTCGAAGAGGAGGTCCAAGAGCTCCCCAAAGTCCTCCTCGGCTGAGGCTTTGACCACCTCTTCCTCTTCAACCTTGGCTTCCGGCCCTTCCTCCCGAAACCCGGTATCCTCCTCGGCCTTAGCGGCCTCGCTTTCCACGACCCTTACGCTGTGCATCCCCCGGCTGAGGAGGAAGGCCTCAGCGCCGCCCTGCTTTTCCACGGCCTCGGGGGATGAGACCGACAGTTCCACCAGCGCCTCCATCTCCTTGAGGCTGATGCCGCAGGCAAAGATCAGAGCGCGGATGTTGAGTTCCCTCAAGCGGGATGCCAGCTGGCGCAAGCTCTCCCTCTCCTCGCCCAATGGGATGCCGTTGCAGGCAAAGCGCCCCTTTTCCACCCGCACGGCGATCTCGGGGTAGAACCTGAGGTTGTCCTCCGCGACCGCGTGGAGCAAGCTGACGGCATCCTTTACGTTGGGATGGTCGGGAGAGTAGAGTAGCCGCGATTTACAGGCGATGGCCAGGCGGGAGAGGATGTCCAGGGCGGCTTGCTCCTGGCTTAGCGTGTACGCCTCGCCATCCGGTGCGTGGAGATGCTCCTGGGGATGGAGGTCGAGGTCATCGGGGTTCTGCATCACGCCTCACCATCTTGAGTCTCGGTCCGCTGCTTCCACCACCGGCCGCTCCCGGGAGCCGGAATGTGCGACCGGTATCTTTCATTTCCCGCAGGGATACCCTGCAGGATATCGACCGCCCGCCACTGGGATCGGCAGAGGCCACCGTAGCGGAGTGCCTGGAAGGCCTCCGTACCGCGCCTTGTTATCTATCGACATAACCCGCCCTTTCGGTTGAGGTTTCCCCACCGAAGAGCATGCCGGCATTCGCGTGATGCGTGATGTCCGGCGGTCTGGGGTTTGCCCTTCCCTTATAAGCGTCTGACGCTCCCGGTGAGGGGATGAGGCGAGGAGGATGACGAGAAAGCCGTCCCGCATAGGGAATCGCAACGGAGGACGATGACGTGAAAACCATCACTCAACCACCACTTAAAAGAGGGCCAACCGGGTTATTTGCATGGAAACATGATGGATGTACGGCGAAATCGCCTTGCGGCAGCGAAAGCGGAGCAAGGAAGAATCCCATCGGGTCGGCAAGGGAACGGAATGCGGATGGTTGCGTGGGATATCTACATGCACCGGTTTGGGGAAACGGGTATTCCTTAAGCTTGCTTTGCTTTGTTTGAGCGGAGCAAGTAAGTGCCCGAGCGAGGCCAAACCAACCGGGATACGGGATTGAAGAAAGCGGGGTTTGATGCTTAAATTTTTATGGCCCTGGGGAGGGAGCGGAGGGAAGGTACAGGCCGCATCGCCGAGTCAAGGCCGGGGCCGGCCGAGGCGCTTGGCCTAAGGGCCATGATGAGGGTCCGGGAGGCCGATGCTTTGGCGCCGGATCCTGCACCGCTGAAGGGCGTGATGGTTCGGAAGGCGGTGGCAAACCCGGCGGGGAAGCCTCCCCGGGGAAAGGGATAAGTATCTTATAATAATGGCAGGAGCGGTTCGAGGATAAGGCGATGTTTGACGTGCCCCCATCGTCTAGCGGCCTAGGATATCGCCCTTTCAAGGCGGTGACGCGGATTCGAATTCCGCTGGGGGCACCAGCGCAGGTCGTTGTCCGCGAGGACGACTTGGGATACTATTTAAAGAGGGGTGGCCATCCCCTTGAAGGGGTGACCTGCCCTGGGTTCAACGCGGAGCCGTGGTGTAGTCAGGTTAACACGCCGGCCTGTCAAGCCGGAGATCGCGGGTTCAAATCCCGTCGGTTCCGCCAAAATTCACTCCCTGCAGGGGAAACCCTAGGGGGAGTTTGAATAAGGGGCGAGATAGCTCAGTCGGTAGAGCGCAGGACTGAAAATCCTGGCGTCGGCGGTTCGATTCCGCCTCTCGCCACCAGCAAAAGACCAGGTCAAGGGATATGTTTCCCGGCCTGGTCTTGCTTTCTGCTCTTGGAAATACCCATATGCGCCGGAAATGCGCCGGAAATTCCAGACGGAGAATCCGTTTCCTTAGAGGTCGCCCTGTCGTGCCGTTCTGGCTTCCCTGGACAGTAGGACCACCTTTGGCCCACCCGAAACCACGGCTTCAAGGCTCCTGGCAGCCCGGTCCAGGGCGTCCCTATAGAGATGTCCGTAGGTGTCCATGGTCACCCGGATGGAGGAATGGCCCATCATGGCCTGCAGGGTCTTGGGATCCACCCCTCCCGCGATGCAAAGGGAGGCAAAGGTATGACGTAGGTCGTGGAAGCGTATCTCCCCGATGCCTGACCTCTCTAACGCCTTGGAAAACCCCCGGCGTACGAGATTACGCCGGTCCATGGGTTTGCTGGCGCCGTTCGGGAAGACCAGATCATCCGGGCCAGGCTTACCAGAGGCGTTATAGTGCTCCTCCAGCATGGCCCGAAGAGTGGGGATCATGGGGACGTCGCGCCGCGAAGCCGGGGTCTTTGGGGCGGAAAAGCCGTGAGCGTAGTGGTAGGTTCTGCGCACCCGGATAAGGGAGGCCTGGAAATCTATATCCCTCCAGGTAAGGGCCAGTATCTCGCCCTGGCGAAGACCGGCGTAACAGGCCACGGCGAGCAAGGGCTTCAAGTACCCGTCAGCGGCTTCAAGAAGGGAGTCTAACTCCTCGGGAGCCAAGAAGCGCTGCTCCTTCTTCTCCACTCTGGGCGCGCTCACCGCGCGGCATGGGTCACGGTCTATGAGCTCTAATCTCACGGCATGGCGCAGGACAGTCTTGAGATAGCGCAGGACCTTACCCTGGGTGGCCGCGGAAAGGCCCTCCTTCTCCAGGTCAAGGAGGAGCTTCTGGACCACGGCAGGGGACAACTCGGAGAGCCTACGCTTTCCTAGGCGAGGAAGCACGTGTTTTCCAAAGGTGAGCCGGTAATCCTCCATCGTGCTCCCCTTTAGGGTGGAAGCTTTGGCTTGAAGAAAGGAGGAGAAGAACTCCGATAGAGTGGGGTCCTCCTCCTGCCTACCGTAGGTTCCGGAGGCCACTTCCTCCAAGACGCGGCGAAGGAAAGCCTCGGCGTCCTTTCGCCTGGCCCCGGCGGCCTTCTCCCGCCACCGCCCGTATTGGTCCTTGAACCCTATGTAGTAGGTTTCTTGACCGGAGCGGTGTCTTCGTTTACGGATGTAAGACATCGTTTACCTCTGAGCTCACTCATGCCGGCAGGTGTTCTAAACCTCTGAATTGATTTTACTTAATTTTCCCCAGGCGATTCCTGGCCGTTGATCGGTTTTCTGGCCCAGGCTTCGTGGCCACTGCTCGCCCCATGCTGTATATAAGGCAGGGCAAAAGATATTTCCAATCATTGTACAAACGACATTAGACGGGGATATTGTTCCTCTTGCAGAATTCCACGAAGCGTCTGTATTCCGATTCCTGCCTGAGCCTGATTTTCAGGTCGTAAGTGGCCTGCAAGAATTCTTTCTTATCAATTCCGAGTAACTCGGCGATCATTAATGCCGCTTCGTAGGAGGGCGCTCTTTTCCCAAGCCTGAAGTCGCTTATGAGAGACCTGCTGATCATTTTCTCGACGCCATATCTCTGAATGATCTCCCTTTCCAAGGCGCGGACGCCCATCCTGTTCTTCTCCAATGCCTGTTCGAGCATTTGCTGGAAGGTTGACATGTTTTCCTCCCCCTCTGCGCCATCATATCATATGTCAGATAATAGTGTTGACAGAAGGCATGAAAGATGATAGATTAATGTCAGAGAATATATCGGACATTAATAGTGGTGTATTTCGGATAAATAGTTTTGTTTGCTGTCAGCCCTTGCCTTCAAGGGCGATGAATCGGTTTCTAAGTTCGTAAGAGAGTTAAGAAAGGGAAGAGGAGGTTACGATGGGTTCGGTATCAAAGAGAGCAGCCCTGATGAAAGAAGTTGCAAGCGCGGTTTATCATGCACTGGGAGAGAATCAACCCGTTGAGCGTGACCGACAACGGCAAAAGGCGCGAGCGTTCGGGAAACCCCAACCCCATAGTGCCAACCCCTCCTTTAATCCTGAACCCACTGGTGTCTATACTGCCACCACAGACAGAAAATCGCGCTCTGTAAGCATGCTTCATGGCGAAATCGTGAATTCTCTTGCAGATCAGCTTGCTGCGCTGGGCTACAAAGCGGTGAACAAAGGGGTTGCCGATGAGGTTAAACCTGACATCGTGGTAATGGGGAGCAAACGAGCCATCATCGAGGTTAAAACAGGATGCACTTGGCAGGATATAAAAGACGTCTTGGGACAATTGTTCTTGTACAAGCTCTTCGTCGATACCCCTGAAAATATAGAACTGATAGCAGTAGTCCCTTCAAACATAAGCGAAAAACGCGCCGCCGTTCTTTCCTACTATGGAATTCGCTTGATTAAATGGGAAAGATCTGATGGTTGTGTAATATTTAAAGGGCTTGAAGATATCTTTCCCAGGATTCCGTCGCCCGCGTAGAAGTTGGTCATTAATGTAGGCATACCGAGAAGCGGATATCGTTTCCATTAAAACTTACGAGCTGGCAGTCATAAAAGGAGGCCCGAGGCTTCCCCTGAGGTAGCTCTTGGCGTCATTTGCATCTGATAAAATTTCAAATCAGAAGGGTGAAAATAGGAAAATTTCTAATACACCGGCCTTCACGAGCTTTTTAGGGGAAGAACGTGGCCAAACTGGAAGAGATTACCGTCGGCTCCACGATCAAGGGGGTCACACCGGACGGCATGGTGACCGTCTTGGGCGTGCGCTGGATCGGCTCCCTGGCCATCGAGCTCACCTACAAGGACGCCTCCGGAAGGCCGGGGAATATCCTCCTCTACCGCGAGGATGAGCCCCAGCTGGAGGTGGTGAGGGAGGGCAGGCCCTGGAGCTTCGACGGCGACGGCTCGCTCTTCCGCCTGGTGAGCGAGGCTCGGCGCATCCGCCTGGCCTACCTCTTCGACCCTCTCCTCGCCGTGCACACCTCGCTCATCGAGCCCCTCCCCCACCAGATAACCGCAGTCTACGGGGAGATGCTCCCCCGCCAGCCACTACGCTACCTCCTTGCCGACGACCCGGGGGCGGGAAAGACCATCATGGCCGGCCTCCTCATAAAGGAGCTCATGGTGCGCGGGGACGTGCAGAGGTGCCTCGTGGTCTGCCCTGGAAACCTCGTGGAGCAGTGGCAGGACGAGCTCTACCAGAAGTTCCAGCTCCCCTTCGACATCATGACCAACCAGAGCTTCGAGGCGGCGCGCACCGGCAACTGGTTCCGGGAGACCGACCTCGCCATCTGCCGCCTGGACAAGCTGAGCCGAAACGAGGACGTCCAGGCCAAGCTCAGGGCCTCCGACTGGGACCTCGTGGTCTGCGACGAGGCGCACAAGATGAGCGCCCACTACTTCGGCGGGGAGGTGAGCTACACCAAGAGATACCGCCTGGGGCAGCTCCTCTCCTCCATCACCCGGCACTTCCTTCTCCTCACCGCCACCCCCCACAACGGAAAGGAGGAGGACTTCCAGCTCTTCATGGCCCTCCTCGACGGGGACCGCTTCGAGGGGAGGTTCCGCGAGGGGGTGCACACCACGGACGCCTCCGACCTCATGCGCCGCATGGTGAAGGAGGACCTGGTCAAGTTCGACGGCACCCCCCTCTTTCCGGAGCGGAGGGCCTATACCGTGGACTACACCCTCTCCGACGAGGAGTACTACCTCTACCGGGAGGTCACCGACTACGTGCGGCAGGAGTTCAACCGCGCCGAGGCCTTGGAGAACGAGGGGCGCAAGGGGACGGTGGGCTTCGCCCTCACCACCCTGCAGAGGAGGCTGGCCTCCTCCCCCGAGGCCATCTACCAGTCACTGCGCCGGCGCCGGGAGAGGCTGGAGAAGCGCCTGCGCGAGGAGCAGGTCCGCCACCGCGCCGCCTCCGCCCGTCTGGAATGGGACCAGAGCCTCCCCGACCTCCCCCCCGAGGACCAGGAGGAGCTGGACGACCGTCCCGACGCCGAGGTGGAGGCCACGGAGGAAGAGGTGGTGGACCGGGCCACCGCCGCCCGGACCATCGGGGAGCTGGAGGCGGAGATAGAGAGCCTCAGGCGCCTGGAGGAACTGGCCTTAAAAGTGAGACAGGCCGGGGTGGACCGCAAGTGGGAGGAACTCTCCAGGCTCCTCCAGGAGCGGGAGGAGATGTTCGACGCCAAGGGCCACCGCCGCAAGCTCATCGTCTTCACAGAGCACCGGGACACCTTGAGCTACCTCGAGAGGCGCATAAGCTCCCTCCTAGGAAGGCCCGAGGCAGTGCTTACAATCCACGGCTCCATGCTCCGCAAGCAGCGCAAGACCTCAGAGCAGCGCTTCAACCAGGACCCCACGGTGGAAATACTGGTGGCCACCGACGCCGCCGGGGAGGGCATCAACCTGCAGCGGGCCCACCTCATGGTCAACTACGACCTCCCCTGGAACCCCAACCGCCTGGAGCAGCGCTTCGGTCGCATCCACCGCATAGGCCAGACGGAGGTCTGCCACCTTTGGAACCTGGTGGCTAAAAATACGAGGGAGGGCGAGGTCTACCTTCGCCTTTTGGAGAAGCTGGAACAGGAGCGGGAGGCTTTAGGCGGGCGGGTCTTCGACGTCTTGGGAAAGCTCAGGTTCGAGGACCGGCCCCTGCGCGACCTCCTCATCGAGGCCATACGCTACGGGGAGCTCCCCGAGGTCAAGGAGCGCCTCAGTCGGGTGATCGACGACGCTCTGGACCGGGAGAGACTGCGCGACCTTTTGGAGGAGCGGGCCCTGGCCCACGATGTCATGGACGCCCGCGCTATCCGCTCCATCAAGGAGGAGATGGAGCGCGCCGAGGCCCGCCGCCTGCAGCCCCACTACATCGCCTCCTTCTTCCTCGAGGCCTTCCGCCTCCTGGGGGGAAGCGTGCGGGAGCGGGAGCCCAAGCGCTACGAGATAAGGAACGTCCCCGCCGCCATCCGCCACCGCGACCGGATGATCGGCACCCGGGAGGCGGTCCTTACCCGCTACGAGCGTATAACCTTCGAGAAGGACCTCATAAGCGTGGAGGGGAAACCCCCGGCCGCCTTCGTCTGCCCCGGCCACCCCTTGCTCGAGGCCACCCTGGACCTCATCTTGGAGCGCTACGGGGAGCTTCTGAAAAGGGGGGCTGTCCTCGTGGACGAGGAGGACCCCTCGGAGGAGGCCCGCCTTCTGGTCATCCTGGAGCACTCCATCAAGGATGCGCGGAGCCTCCCGGGTGGAGACAGGCGGCTCGCCTCCCGGCGCCTGCAGTTCCTGGAGCTGGACTCCTCAGGTGAATCAAAGGCCGCGGGATACGCCCCCTACCTCGACTACCGGCCCGCCACTCAGGAGGAGCTCGAGCTCCTAAAGGGCACCCTCGACGCCCTGCCCTGGGCCCGGGAGGAGATAGAGGAGAAGGTCCTCCTCTACGCCACCGAGAAACTCATCCCCGAGCACCTCTCCGAGGTGCGCCGCTACCGCGAGGAGCTGGTGG
The DNA here is from genome assembly GCF_015711935.1 of Candidatus Solincola tengchongensis. Classification (NCBI taxonomy): domain Bacteria; kingdom Bacillati; phylum Actinomycetota; class Candidatus Geothermincolia; order Candidatus Geothermincolales; family Candidatus Geothermincolaceae; genus Candidatus Solincola; species Candidatus Solincola tengchongensis. The sequence goes on along the minus strand of NZ_JACVJJ010000085.1, from coordinate 3,342 downwards.
ACAAGACCGCGCAGGCGGTGAAGGACCGCCTTTCCAAGGAGATAGCCTACTGGGACGGGAAGGCCCAGGAGCTCAAGGAAAAGGAGCTCGCGGGAAAGCACAACGCCCGCCTGAACTCGGGGCTGGCGAGGAGGCGCGCCGACGAGCTGGAGGCAAGGCTCAAGAGACGCCTGGCAGAACTGGAGGAGGAGCGCAAGCTCTACCCCCTCCCCCCGGTCATCGTGGGAGGGGCCCTGGTTATCCCCCAGGGGCTGCTTCTCCGCCTCAAGGGGGAGGAGGGACCTACGGAGGACAGGGAGGAGGTGGAGGCCCTGGCCATGGCCGAGGTGATGAAGGTGGAGAGGAGGCTGGGGTACCTACCCCGGGACGTGAGCGCGGAGAAGAAGGGCTATGACATAGAGTCCCTGGTGCCCGATACGGGAAAGCTCCGCTTCATCGAGGTCAAGGGGAGGCAGGCCGGGGCGGCTACGGTGACCATCACCAGGAACGAGATCCTCACCGCCCTGAACAAGCCGGACGATTTCATCCTGGCCATTGTGGAGGTGGACGGGGAGAGGGTCACCACCTACTACGTGGACAGGCCCTTCCAGCGGGAGCCGGACTTCGGCGTGACCAGCGTGAACTACAGCGTGAGCAAGCTCCTGGAGATGGGGAGGGTCATGAAATGTTGATCAAAAGGATAAACCCTGCCAATCCGGAAACCCAGACGGCAGGGACGATAAGTTTATACAATACTAAATATAGTCATTAAACAATAGATGTCAATAGACAGTTATAGACTGCATTGGGTGAAAGGAAAAGCATGGGCAATAAAGAAGCAGGACCCCCAAGGCCGTCGCCTTTGAGGGTCATCGTTTTCATCGACGGTCAGAATTTCTACAACGATTGCAAACGGATATTTGGAAAAGGCGAAACTCACCCCCACCTTCTGGCCAAAGAATTATGCTCTCCTCCTTATGGGAAGGACAGAAAACTCGTGCAGGTTAGGTTTTACACCGGAATCCATGTGCCTAATAGAAACCCACAGATGCATTCGTACATGACCAGGCGCATCGAGGCCATGAAACGACAAGGAGTTCAGGTTTTTACCCGCCCCCTTAAATACAGCAAGGAATGCGTGGAGGACCGTAATACACCTGGTAGTTATATCCATATATGGAAAGGTAGGGAAAAGGGAGTAGATGTCAAGTTAGCTCTAGATCTTGTGATGATGGCCATAGAGGATAAATACGATGTTGCAGTCATAGTAAGCACGGATACCGACCTCGATGAGGCTGTCGAGGAAGTCATCTTTCTCAGGAATAAATTGTATAAATGGATAGCTGTTGAGAATGCGGTTTGCGTAGGGCCGGTGGACCAGGTGACCGGGAAGCGGCCTCCGTTCAAAAAGCTAAAAAATGCCGGAAGGCTGATCTACATAGACGATAGTGTGTTTTCAAAAATCGTGGATAACACGAATTATTATTCATAAGTTGAAAATAAATGATAGCAATTTAAGAAAGGTGGTTGTGGCTCGGTTAATTTCCGTGGATTTGAAACAAAATGCGAAACATTATGATTCGATTTTTGCCTGAAATAATCTGGAAAAGCTAAATCGGAGTCTTGTGGATTTTGCGGAAGGAGAGTTAAAGAATATGGCATATCGAAAGAAGTTGGTCGAGGTGGCTCTGCCGCTGAATATCATCAATTCCGAGTCGGATAGCGATAAGAAAAGAACCCACTACCATCCATCAACGGTCCACTTTTGGTGGGCAAGGCGTCCTCTTGCCGCATGTCGGGCCATGATTTTTGCTTCCCTGGTGGATGACCCCTCGTCCTGGCCAGAAATCTTTCCGAATGAGCAATCACAGGAAAAAGAACGCAGACGCCTGTTTAGCATACTCGAGGAACTCGTCCAGTGGAAGAATACCTACAACGAAGCGGTGTTATTTAAAGCTCAGAGAGAAATTGCCATATCCATTGCCCGCAACCGGGGTGAAAAACCCCCGGAAGACCCGGAGAGTATTAAACGTTACATTTCCGAGCATGCACCCGCCCTTGTTGATCCATTTTGCGGCAGAGGAGTTATCCCCCTCGAGGCCCAGCGGCTGGGTCTCAAGGCCTACGCCAGCGACCTGAATCCCGTGGCCGTGCTCATCACCAAGGCCCTTATCGAGATCCCGCCCAAGTTCGCGGGAAAGCCTCCGGTCAACCCGGAAGCCCGGGAGAAGAAGACCCTTCTAGAAAAAGAGTGGAGGGGCGCCGAAGGACTGGCCGAGGACGTGCGCTACTACGGCCGGTGGATGCGCGACGAGGCCGAGAGGCGCATCGGCCATCTCTATCCCAAGGTCAAGGTGACGGAGGAGATGGCCAAGAATCGCCCCTACCTCAAGCCATATGTTGGCCATGAACTCACCGTCATCGCCTGGCTCTGGGCGAGGACCGTCCCCAGCCCCAATCCCGCCTTGAAGGGAACACCCGTTCCACTTGCCCGTTCCTTCTGGCTTTCAAAAAACAAGGGCAAGGAGGCATATGTTTATCCGGTGATAGACAAGGAAAACAATACCTACCGATTCGAGGTCCGGGTTGGAAAACCAGAAGATTTCGACCCCTCGAAAGGTACCATCATCCAGAAGAAAGGAGGAAGGTGCCTGATCAGCGGGGAGCCCATCTCCTTCGACTATCTCCGCGAGCAGGGGAAAGCCGGAAGGATGGGCGCCAGGCTCATGGCCATAGTTGCCGAGGGAAGCAGGGGAAGAATTTATCTCTCACCCGATGAAGAACATGAGAATATCGCAGATCAGGCAGAACCGAATTGGAAGCCCGAATATGATTTACCAAATAATCCAAGAGATTTTAAAACCCCTAATTATGGAATGAAGACTTTCGCTAGCCTTTTAACCAACCGGCAACTGGTGGCCCTCACCACCTTCTGTGACCTCGTCAAGGAGGCACGGGAAAAGGTCCTCGAGGACGCCAGGTCCGCCGGGACCCTTCCGGACGACGACCGCCCCCTCGACTCCGAAGGAATGGGCCCGAGGGCTTACGCGGATGCTATTGCAACATACCTTGCCTTTACGATAAGCAAGCTTGCGGATAGGGGTTCGACTTTATCTAGCTGGGATGTAGGATATTCAAAAATCAGAAACACTTTCAATCGCCAGGCTTTGCCCGTTGCTGTCTACAAAAAGTAGGCACCCCATCCCGACAAAACCTCAACACGCTATCCTCTCATGTCCCGCAAGCGCCTTGAGGACGTCCTTCACCCAGGGGTCTCCGCTCCTTGTCTCAAGAAGCGGCATGTGCTTTTCGAGCCAGGCTTCGGGATTCCTCCTCACCTCCTTTCTGAGGGAGGCCATGGCC